>JAPUKJ010000310.1 GCA_027295705.1 Ignavibacteria bacterium
CTTCATGCCGCGGTTTGTCGAACATAACCCAGCATCGACGGATTCACTCAGGAAAGACCTACAAATAGGAAAGCATTATGAAGTATCCTCCCACTGCAATAGCGTCTAGGTTCATGACACTGGAACGGCACATTGAAGAGGGTAAACGACTTCACCCTGGGGCTACGGGTGAGTTTTCCCGATTACTCCACGGACTCTCGCTTGCAGCAAAGCTTGTATGGCGTGAGGTCACCAAGGCAGGGCTTGTGAACATACTAGGCGCAACTGACCGTACGAACACCAGTGGTGACGTGGTCAAGAAGCTGGATGAGTTTGCAGATGAAACTATTTACAAGGCAATGGATCATGTCGGCCATTTGTGTGTCATGGCGTCGGAAGAAAACGAAGACCTCCTGCACATCCCCGAGCAGTATCCCCACGGCAAGTACGTGTTGGTCTATGACCCGCTTGACGGTTCCGGGAACATTGATGCGAATGTTACGATTGGAAGCATCTTCTCTATTCACAAGCGTATCACTGCGTCGGGGAAGGGAACATTGCAGGATGTGCTCCAGCCAGGATGCAAACAGGCTGCCGCTGGCTACGTTCTCTATGGTTCAAGCATGATGTTCGTGTATAGTACCGGTCAGGGTGTGCATGGCTTTACTTTGGACCCCACGGTAGGTGAATTCCTCTGCTCCCATGAGAATATTCGGATCCCCCAACGCGGACAGATCTATAGCGTGAACGAAGGCAACTTTAACCGATGGGAGCCGGCAATGCAAAGGTATTTGCAATACCTCAAGCAAGAGGATGAATCAACAAGTCGTCCTTATTCAGCGCGCTACATCGGATCGCTTGTTGCCGATGTACACCGCACCCTGTTGTATGGCGGTATTTATTGCTATCCGGGGGATAGGAAAAATCCAAACGGGAAGTTGCGACTGATGTATGAAAATAATCCTCTTGCTTACATTGTCGAACAGGCGGGTGGAGCCGCATCAAATGGAAAGCAGCGTATTCTCGACATTAAACCCGAAACACTTCATCAGCGAACACCGCTTTTTATCGGCAGCATAGAGGACGTGAAGTTGGCGGAGGAGTTCCTTTCAGGAAAGCGCTGACCCGAGCGTGATCAAGTCGAGGTAAGGTTCCAACCTGTAGCAGAAAAACCCCGGTTTGACATAGCCAAGATCGGGGTTTTTCTTTTGCTTCAGACTCTTCGTCTTAAGGCAATCGTGCCAGTTTTTCTTCCGCCTTCTTCACGTAGGGACTCGCAGGGTAAGAGGAAATCAGCTTGTTGTAAGCATCTCTCGCGGCGGACTTGTTTCCCATTGCAGAATACGAGTTGCCAATCATGAGCTGAGCGTCATCTTTCTTTTCAGAATATCTGTAGCCTCGCGCCATCTCGAAGTGCTGGATCGCATCGCTGTACCGTCCCATTCCATATGAACATTCGCCGATCCAGTAGTGGCAGTTATCTGCGAGGTTATCACCGATGCCGCCGGCAAGCAGCGCTTCAAATTTTTCTTTTGCTCCTGCAAAATCTCTTTGGCGGTACTGGGCTAGCGCCGAGACGTACGCCGATCTCATGTCGGTAATGGGTTCAGGTTCTGGAGGCGCTGCCAGTGCTTCGTCCAGCTTCATCTCGAGTTCAGCAGCACGTGCCGTTAGGCTTCGGTTCTCTGTTGCCAGGGCTTCAATCTGTTGCTTCAAGCGACGGTTCTCATTCATCAGGCTGTCAATCCGATATTCTAGCCTTGCAGTCATCGAGATAACAGGTGTGGTTTCCCATTCATCTGTTGTCTCTTCTCCTGATCCGCATCCGAAAAGAAATAATGAAAACGTAGTAGTTGTAATCAACACTAGCCCGAAGGCATTGGAGAATCGATTGCTTAGTGCTCGCACACTCATGGGTATCTCCTTGAATAACAGTTGGCCTTTGGTGTGGTTAGCTCCTCTAACAACGCCCCCAATGTATCAAACCAAACAGGAAATGTCAAGCTTTTGTTAAGCTCGACTCCTCCATGTGTAAGTCAGTGACTGTGGTTTAAGATGCTGTGCTGTGTGGCGACAGATCTCTATCAATACATCGTCTGGCCCACCATCATAATGAGTTGACTGCGGCCTCATGTCGCAGATTTCGTTGACATAATCCACGACAACGAACTTCCTGTCCTGTGTTACAGCAATTTCTGTTGAGAAAAAATCAAGTCGACAGACTCTCCAGATTTTCTTAGTAATTGTAACTAGAGGCCGTAATCCGTAATCTGTCATATGGCTCTCTGTGATCGTCTTGAAGACGTGTGTCTCATCATCCCACCAGCAGGGTAGGACTAGTCCGAATATGTAGGAGACCCTGTATCAAGCCTTCTGACCATGAAGCATGATCGGTTTGATTCTTTCCTGCAAAAGGTAGTTATCATTCTTGTGATGCTGGCGCGATTCAATAACATCCTTTAGCGATTCTGCACCTAGGATTACGCTGGTTCCTCTCCTGTCGTGTTTGCAGGTTTGATTATGAAGGGTCGGCCGAGATGGGCAAGGTCGCTCAGCGTTAACTCAACCTCCTTTTTCTTGTAATAGGGAGATATTATAATTGTAAATGGGACTTCGATTCCGTTCGTGAGGAATTCCAGGTGCATCGTTGCCTTGTCATTTGCATGGTGCAGTGCTCTTGTACGTTGTGGTGTGTGACCGAATAAAACAGTAGATCGTGTGCATGCATCTGCGACTCAAGAAGTTGAATGAACTTCCTGTCGTATTCCCAGTCCCGGCAACCGCAAGGTCAAAGTGTTCAGTCATTAGAAACTCGTGCTGCTGGCTAAGGATATGCAATAGGTAGATCGTTGTCAAAGCATGCATTTTGTCAGCTGTTATTCTCACCGAGTCGACGGTCGGATTGATGATTCAGATTTCCAAAGGATGTACACAGGTTCCTCTAGGTTCTCGGGAAGTGCCCCGAGAACCGCCCTTGTTATTCAAGGTCTGAATAGGTATATTTTTTGTGAAATAATGCAATGGGAGGAAATGTTAGAGTGAGAAAGCACGCGGGCTTTTTGTACATAGTCATGCTGTTTTCCACGGTTCTCGCAGTGGAGATGGTAGGGTGTTCGTCGGCTGAAGAAGCGACTGTTGAGACGAATGATGTCGATCAGGCCACAACCCAGAATCGTGAATTTGAACACGATAAGGCGGTACAACATTTTGTCGATGGCTCATTGTATGAGCTCAAGGGTGAATACGCCAGGGCGGTTCTTGAATATCAGGATGCGCTGCGCTACGAAAAAGACCACGCCATTTATTTTGCCCTTTCCAAAAGCTATTCACACCTGAACAAACACTCTCTTGCAATAGATGCTGGGAAAGAGGCAGTGCGACTTGCCCCCGACAAGTTGGAATATCGACGAAGCCTCGCAGAGGTGTACGTCGCGGCGTTTGAGATGGATTCTGCGGCGGTGGAGTATGAGGATATCGTCAAGCGTGACTCCAACAATATCGACTCGTGGTACAAACTTGCCCGTCTCTATCAAAGTCGCAAACCGCTGAAGGCATTGGAAGTCTACGAACAAATCACTGAACGCTTTGGAGATGAATGGGACGTGCTGGTCCGCATAGCAGAGTTGTACAGTTCGATGGGGCAAGTTGAGAAAGCTATAAGTGCCATGCAAAAGATGACTGCGATTGATCCGGGTAACGTTGAATTGAAGCGGACTCTTGCCCAGACACTCGTGCGAGCACAACGATACGATGACGCGTTGGCGATCTACACGGACCTTAGAGAGCTCGACCCGGACAACCTTGATTATCTTGGTGAAGTCGCTACCGTCCTCTTGCTGAAAAAGGAATATTCGAAAGCTGCTGAACTATATGACCTGATCCTGGAGCGTGATTCTGTCAGCATCGATGTGAAGCTGCGTATTGGTGAGGTGTATTTCGCGCAGCTTGAGAAGGACTCGACTCTTATCCCACTCGCACAGGCGTTGTTTGAACGCATCCGTGATAAGCACGCCGAGGACTGGCGACCATATTGGTTCCTGGGTGCCATAGGGGCAATATCAAAGAATGATTCGCTCTCTGTCCCCAATTTCGGGAAAGTCACAGAACTTGCAAGCTGGAACGCTGATGGGTGGGTGTACCTTTCTTCGGTCTTTATGCAGGAGAACAAATATCAGGAAGTGGTCACCGTACTCGAAAGCGCAATCAACGTTCTACCAGATGACTTCCAGGTGAACCTCTACCTTGGCGTGGCTTATTACCGCCTAGGAAGAAATGCGGATGCGGTTCAGGCGCTGGAACACGCTCGTGAGATTGATTCTAAAGACATGCGAGCTATCACTCAGCTTGCCCTTGTCTATGATGGAATGATGATGTATGAAGAGTCGGACAAGATATATGAAGAGGCACTTAAGATCGATCCGAACAATCACCTGGTCCTGAATAACTACGGCTATAGCCTTGCAGATCGGGGTTTTGAGCTTGAGCGATGCCTCGAGATGGCAAAGAAGGCTGTTGAAGCTCAGCCTGACAATCCTGCTTATCTTGATACCATCGGGTGGATATACTATCGTCTCAGTGAGTATGAAGACGCAGCGAAGTACGTAGAGATGGCGATAGGGAAAGGAGAGGTCAACGCGGTGGTGCATGAACACCTCGGCGATATCTACTATATGCTGGATGACAAGGAACAAGCTCTCGTACGGTGGAAAAGAGCATTGGAGCTTGATGGGGATAACTCGGCACTTCGCGACAAAATTGCTCGCGGTACTCTATGACTCACCTTCAACGAACCCGGTTTGCAGTATTCGTCTTGTTGATCTTGATGTCTTCATGCGCACCTAAGCGTGCAGAGATTGCACTTGACATTAAGACCATTGGTGCTGCTGCACTTATCGCGCTGGTGGAGGCTGGTGAGAACAAAGTGAAGTCGCTTGAAGGAAGCGGCACTGTTTCGTTCGAGAGCCCGGAGATTGCAGGGAGTGCAGCATTTGAGCTTTCCCTGAAGAAGCCTGATTCCCTTCTTGTACTTTTTGAAGGCCCCTTTGGGATTGATATCGGGACATTGTTTCTCAGTCGTGAGAAGTACGTCGTTTACAACAGTTTGGAAAACCGAGTTATCACGGGAAGCCCTAACTCAAACTCCATACGGTCGGTCATACCTTTTTACCTTACATACGATCAAATCCTCAGTGCATTCTCCGGCATTTTCAGTATTCCGAGTGATCAAGAGACTTTGCGGAGGTATGCGATTGACGATGAGCGTTTCTTTCTTTCATTCAATTGCGGGACTCACCTTTGTAATTACTGGATCGATAACCAATATCTCCTTGCTACAAAGTTCGAAATGATCGATGAGCAGAACCGCGTTGTCATGCAAGCTCTCTCCTCTTCACTAACAGAAGAGGACGGAGCAAGTGCCCCGAGACGGATTGTTGTGAGGTTTCCTCAAGAAGGCCGTCAGATCTCTATCTACTATTCATCTCTTGCTCTGAATCCTGCGCATCCCTCATTCGCCTACTCCATTCCAGCAAACGCCGACACCATTGTCCAGTAAATACCGGTGGCGCTGTTTCCCAAGTACATAACACTTGTTATTCTCGTCGTTGTCGCTGGCACAATCCATGCATCTGCGCAGGATGAGATTAAGAAGCACCAGTCTAAACTGCAATCCATCCGGGACCAGATTCGGGAGTTTGAAGAGAAGATCAAGGAACAGCAGCAGACCGAACTCGCAACGCTCGAGATGCTGGACACGTATGATAGGAATGCATCACTGCTCCGAAGATTGATCACAAAACTTCGTGCTGCGGAGCAGAAGCTTCAAAGCAACATCGAGGCGACCAGAGTGGAAATCAGCGATTTGGAAGATCAGTTGATGTTCCTGAAAAAACACTACGCCAACTATATCTCATCGGTGTATAAATCGGGACGCATCCATGATTTGGAACTGCTGCTTTCCTCCCGATCGATCAACCAATTCTATATCCGTGCAGAGTATCTACGGAGTTTTTCTGAACAGAGAAAGAAAGATGCTAGTAAGATAATTGCGAAGAAAACGGAGATAGAAGAAACGGAAGCTCGGTTGCAATTGCAGCTCAGCGAACAACGCCGCCTGATTGCTGAAAAGGGAGCTGAAGAAGACCACCTGGCAGATCTGGTCTCTGATCGGAAAGACGTTTTGTTTCAGGTTCGGAAAGACAAAAGGAACATAAACCGGGAGCTTCACCGGAAGCTGGAGGCCGCGAAAGAGCTCGAGAACTTAATCGCCATTCTCATCGAGGCTGAGCGTATGAGAAAGGAGCGAGAGACGGATGAGATAGTAAAGGGTGAACTTCCGCAACCACCTCGTGTAGCTGGTACATTTAAGTCGAAGAAAGGAAAACTCCGGTGGCCAGTAAGCACGGGTTCTGTAGTTGCGCAGTTTGGAAATCACACTCACCCGACGCTGAAAACAGTAACGCAAAACCCCGGAATCGATATTGCCGTCGGTGCCGGTTCCCCTGTTACCGCTGTTGCTGATGGAACAATCGCACGGATATGGTGGATGGTGTCGTACGGAAACCTAGTAATCATTGATCACTCAGATGGTTATCGCACAATTTATACGCACCTTTCAGAGATAAGAGTCACTGAACATCAGCAAGTGAAAGAGGGGGATGTCATTGGAACGAGTGGTGAGACTCTTGAAGGACCTCTATTGCATTTTCAACTCTGGAAGGATCGTGAGAAACAAAACCCTGAAATCTGGCTCAGCAAGCGATGACCGCACGCCGATTCTTTCTTAGTATTGGAGTTACAATCATCACGACCGTCCTTGTAGCTCTCCTTAATCGACCTATCGCTTCAGTTGAAGATCAAATTACGATCCTAAAATATGAATTACGTGGTGCGCGACAAGCAGACACAAACATTGTGATTGTGTATATCGATAGCGACGCGATTGAAACACTTGGGTGGCCTATTCGTCGTAATTTCTACGCACTTATGGTGAGGGCTCTCACCGACCTTGGCGTGAAAGCGATCGGTATCCATGCCTATTTCGCGCATCCGGTTCCAGAGTATCCAGAGTATGACGATTTGCTAGCAAACGTAGTTGCATCCGCGGGAAATGTTGTCTTACCTTCAAATTTCGGTTTTATTGCACGAATTGACACCGTCGGGGAAGGTAAAAGTCCAGAGGTTCATACTCAATACTTCGTTGGGAAAGAACTCCGCCTGCCTCTCGCGAAACTACGCATGCCGGCGGCAGGTATAGGCCACGAAAACTTCACTGACGAAAATGATGTGCCTGTGTTCATCCGTGCCGGTGATAGCCTAGTGCCATCATTCGGAGCGGAAATTCTACGAGTGTTTGCAGGCGAGCATTTCATGCATAGCCAGAATGTTGTCCGACTGAATTTTCCTGGAAGGATGTCGTCATTTGCTACATATCCCTTTCTGGAAGTTCTAAAATCTTACGACGCATACCAAGCAGACGGGGTCACCTCAGTGCCAGTCACACACCTCAAGGATAAACTGGTTCTTGTAGGTGTCATTGCTGACGGATACAGCAAGTTTTTCAACACACCTGTGGACCCTCGATTTCCAGGCACGAGCTTGCATGCGGTATTCCTCGATAATTCTCTCCGGGCTGGCTTTCTCAGCGTAGCTGACGATTGGTTCGTGTATTCTTTGTGTGTGGCTTTAGGTGTTTTGTGTGCAGCAGTTATTCTGTTCTTGCCAGCCTCATTCAACAAAGTTGTTGCATTTGGTCTTCTTATCCTGGTTGTGATTGCGTCGTTTTCTGTCTTTGTGAGCGCCGCCTATCTGTTGCCTGTTTCTCCGCTAGTTATGGTCGGACTCGTGTCCAGCATCTCCACACTTTTCTACAGGCATCGAATTACCAGTGAGCAAGTTGGCATCCTTCAAGAGGAGAAAGAATCTATTCTAGTTCAGTTGCATGACAAAGAGGCTAAGCTGGCAGTGCTTGAACGTGAGCTACTCGATGTTGAAACAAGACGGTCAAATGACCGCACTGACGAGCTCCTTGAGGAAATACGCCGATACAAAGACG
Source organism: Ignavibacteria bacterium (assembly GCA_027295705.1). Classification (GTDB taxonomy): domain Bacteria; phylum Bacteroidota; class Ignavibacteria; order UBA10030; family UBA6906; genus JAPUKJ01. The sequence goes on from JAPUKJ010000310.1 coordinate 8,033, forward strand.
AGATTCGAGCCCTCTCGTCAAAAGCCGACGATATGATCGAGTACCAGCCGAGCGAAGGTGAGACTGATGCTTTGGTCACTGAGTTTGAGGGTATTGTATACGAAAAAAATGGAAAGATGAGACCTGTGATTGACTTCGTAAAGAAGATAACCAACAATGATGCGCCGGTGCTTATTCTGGGAGAAAGCGGCACAGGGAAGGAACTTATTGCTAGAGCTATTCATACAAGGAGCGACCGTGGCTCTGGTCCGCTTGTCGCTTTGAATTGTGGCGCGCTTTCGGAAAACCTTCTTGAGAGCGAATTGTTCGGACATGAGAAAGGTGCGTTCACCGGAGCCGTGAAAGAGAAAGCTGGCCGATTTGAAATTGCCAATGGTGGAACAATATTCCTGGATGAAATTGGGGAGGTAAGTGAGAGATTCCAGGTAAAATTGCTTCGGGTGCTTCAGGAAGCTGAATTTGAACGTGTGGGCGGTACAAGAACCATGAGGGTGAATGTCCGTGTTCTTGCGGCGACTAACAAAGATTTGAGAGAGCAGGTAAACATAAAACAGTTCAGAGAGGATTTATATTATCGCCTCAACGTGTTAACAGTGGTACTTCCTCCGCTAAGGGAACGTCGGCAGGACATTGGTATTCTGACTAACCATTTCTTGGCTCGTGAGGATGGAAATATGTGTGTTTCCAAGAATGTGATGGAGGCTCTCCGGGGCTATTCTTGGCGAGGAAATATCAGGGAGCTGGAAAGTGTCATGAAAAGGGCGGTTTTGCTCGCAAGGGCAGATGGACGACAGATGATTTCTATGAAAGATCTGACTGAAGAAATCTCTGCTACCCTCCACGGTGTCGTTCCTATTGAAGATCAGATACTTGGTTCCTTGCGTGAAAAGGCGTTCTCACGAAGCTCAATCTCGGATACTGCCGAGGAGCTTGGCGGGCTCAATCGGGGAACGGTTGCGGAATACTTGCGGGGCCAGTGCTTCCAAGCGTTTACTGAGCAGGGCTTTGATTTGGAAAAGGCTGTGAAGCAGATCTCTCTCTCCTCTGACGATGCTGTGAATGATCGAGTCCGGAAAAAAATGAGGGAGTACTTGACGAACATTTCAGAAGCTATCGACACCTCGCAGCCCTGGGAGGTAGTAAAGGCATCTCTTAAACCCAAAACCAAGAATCTTCCCCAGCGCTACCACACTTGTTTGGTGCAAGTGGCCGAGGCTTATTTCAAAAACCTGTGGAGAACCGCGGGTAACCCGAGCACCTGATAGAAGCGTTTTTGCACTTCTCCCGCCGTCAAGCCAATGTCTGTTGGCGCGCGGTTGATCTCATAATGGTACAGATAATGACTTATTTGAGAAAGGAATGATCTAAGTGTTATTATCATTGCGTAAACACTTAAACCCAAACTCCGTTTGAATTGTCTATATGTAGGCAAATAGAAAACAAGCGACACGACAAGTTTGTAAAGAAGAATAATCGATGACAAAATCCTTAACGTTGAAATCACAGCGAAACGTAGGAGTAGTTCAGTTTTGTCAGCCTTAACACGGAAGGATGTCAAGGCATGTGCGGGTTGCGGCCTACTCTTTGTGGTCTTATCATAATTCTTATTACTCCTTTTTCCCAGGGGGTCACAAACTCCCAGGATCATCCTAACAGCCCTGTATTCAAGGACTATACGCCCCCGGAATCCGCTTCAATAATTGCGCGTTCTACTGCAACCTACAGTTTGTGGAAGATGTTCATGCTTACCCGAAGAGCGAACGCGGGGGAGGTTCTTGCTCAACACGAACTTGGTGTGCGTTATCTTACAGGAAAAGGATTTATTGCTGACACGGTGAAAGCTGCGTACTGGATTCAGAAGGCAGCAGAGCAGAAACTCATACCGGCTCGTTTCAATTCGGGGATATTGTCTTACTATGGCTGGGGGATTCCATGGGATCCTTTTGAGTCGTACCGCCACTTTCTATACTGTGCGAATCAGAATATGGTTGAGGCCCAGTACGTCCTTGGGCAGTTCCTGACGGACGGCCTTGTTGTTTCACAGAACAATGCCGAAGCGCATCGATGGGTGAAGAAGGCAGCCGAAGCTGGCTATGAACCTGCTAGGGAAATACTAAAGGAGTTAGAGAAAAAGCTTGGATCTGTAACAAGTGACACAACTGGGCAGCAAAGCCATACCGCGACAGTCGCTGTTTATGGCTCGTTCGAGCCTGTCTTCTTCGATTTTGAAGGCGACTCAGCTTCTCAGCAAGATGATTTCAGCCTATTGAAAGACGCGTTGCAGACTGGTAGCAAAGAAGAGAAGGAAAATCTGGGGGTTGCACATCTACTGGAGGGAGATTTTGAGGTGGACTCGATCAGTCTTGAAGCCATTAAGCGGTCTGCGGAAGCAGGAAGTCCGGAAGCTCTCACCGTTTTGGGCAGATGCTACGACAAGGGAATTGTGGTTGAGCGTGATATCATTCAAGCAACGGCCTACTACCTTCGTGCAACGAGATTAGGATCTGAACGAGGATATGAATTGCTGTGGGACAGGGTTCGGCAGATGGATTATTTTCCGCATTTGAAATCTCGAGCTGCAATTTCCGACCCCGACGCTCAATACGCGTGGGCCATGCTGTATGCCTTTGGATTGGACCTTCTTCTGCCCAATGCCCAGTCAAGACTGACTGATGCGCAAGCGTTGCAACTATTGGAAAGAGCTGCTCGTCGTAACCACGCTCCGGCAATCATTGAGCTTGGCCTCTGCTACTTCGCTGGAAGGTGGGTTACTCAGGATCGGGCCAGAGCAGTCGCGTACTGGCAACGGGCATCTGATCTAGGAAGCGTGGAAGGAGAGATCCGAATTGCTATGACCACTGTACAAGAATCAAGCAAGTCTGTGGAGTTAGATACTGCCTTGACTGTACTTAGAAATGCTGCAGCGGCAGGATCAGTGTTGGCACAGGTGGGGTTGGCGTACTGCTACGAGACCGGTACCGGTGTTCCGCAATCCAAAGGTAAGGCAGCGAAGCTGTACCGGAGAGGAGCTTATCGTGGGAGTCAAGACGCTTATCGTGCGCTCAAGGGAATGCACGACGAAATCCGCCCTGCCGATCCAGAATTCAGAATTCTCGACTAGCCGGAGTTTCTTTAATGGTTGGTGGAATTTCCGTTAATCAGTACAAAGTGTTTGCATTTAAAATTATGCTTTAATTCCTGTCAGAAAGCTAATAAACGGTCAAGAAACTGTTTGAGGAAACAGAATGAAATTTCGAGATTTGAAAATCGGCACCAAGCAGTTAATCGGTTTTGGGCTCATGTTGCTTATTATGGCTGGCTCCAATTTTTATTCAGTCAACAAAATGGAGCTTTTGAAATCCGAAATTGAAGAGGTGTCGAACAACTGGCTACCGAGAGCGATTGCGATTTCAGATATCAACTTAAATACATCTAACCTGCGAAGACATCAGTTGCAGCATGCATTCACGACGGATGAGGCTAGTAAGAAGCAACATGCCACCGAAATGATATCATTGATGGGCAAGATCGAGGAAAACCTTGATACCTATGAGGGTCTAAAGACAGAATCTGAGAGACTGAACCTCTATTCCGAAGAGGAGCACGAACTCTATGCTAGTTTCGACCAGAATTGGGAAGAGTATCAGGATTTAAGCTTTACCTTTTTTCAGTTGTCCCGGGATAACCAAAACGAACAGGCGGTGGCATTGCTTAATGGCAAGGCGGAACAGGTCTTTGACAACTTCAGCGTGGACTTGACTGACCTTGTGAATGTCAATAAAAATGACGCATTTGATGCAGCCAAACGAGCCGAAGCCACCTTCATTTCGACAAGATCGATACTTAGAACCCTGCTGGTAGTAACAATCGTTTTGTCTGCGTTGATTGCTTTTTTCTTAGTCCGTATGATTATTGTACCTTTGCAGCACCTGGTGAATGCCGTCGGCAGAGTTGCCAACGGAGAACTCGACGTAAGACTGAATATTAAGGGCAAAGATGAAGTGGGCACACTTACCCAATCGTTCAATCAAATGACAATAGCACTTCGTCAGGCAAGAGAAAAAATGCAGCAGGAAGCAAAGCTGCGTGAAGAAGCTGCAGAACAAAAAGCAAGGGCCACAGAAGCCGAAGCCAAGCTATTAAAAGCTGAAAATGAACGCAAGACCCATGAACTTGAATAAGCGCGCAAGCTCCAGCTTTCTATGCTTCCTGAGCAACTCCCTGAAGTGCCCAACCTCGATATTGCCGCGTTTATGAAGACCGCAACAGAAGTTGGTGGTGATTACTACGATTTCAAAAAAGATGATGATGGCACCCTCACAGTTGCTGTAGGCGATGCCGCTGGTCATGGCACGAAAGCCGGTATTATCGTGACCGCTGTGAAGAGTCTTTTTGAGGTACTTGCGAACAATCCGAGCATCTTAGACACGTTCCAAAAGATCACGTCTGCTCTAAGAGATATGAATTTAGGCGGGAAGATGTTTATGGCGATGATGATGCTCAAAATCAAAGGTTATGAAATGAAAGTGGCGGCAGCTGGTATGCCTCTTCCGCTGATCTGGCGTGCCGCTGATAGAAGAGTGGAAGAAATCGATTTAAAAGGGATGCCATTAGGAAGCTTTGCACGTTTCCCCCATAGAGAAAAAGAAATAACACTCAATCCGGGAGATTGTGTTATTCTGATGAGCGACGGCTTGCCTGAGAGATTTAACACAGAGGGGGAAATTTTAGATTATCCAACAGTCGCGAAGCTGGTTGGACAGTCTGGTGACAAGTCACCGAAGGAGATGATCGAATACTTGCTGAAGTGCGGTGAGAAATGGGCAAATGGGCGACCTCAAGATGATGATATGACTTTTGTAGCGTTAAAGGTTAAGTAGCCTTTAGTCATCCGTTATCAGCACCCACCTATAGTCTCCATATGAAGAGTGAGAGCTTAGTTTAGGCCAGCTGATCAAAGGTCTTCTTAATACGCCTATTTGATTTTCCTCTTGCTTCCATGATTCTGAAGTGGCATGGCATCATAGCTAATACCTGAAATCTGATAGGCGAAGGCCAAAAAAAGGAGCAAAAATGATGAGACGGAGTATTTTTGTGTTCGTAGTTTGTCTGGTTGCAAGCAGTTCACCCGCTTTTGCTCAAATAGGTGAGTCTCCCATCCGAATATTCGGCTACTTCCAGAATCAGTTTAAACAAGAGGGCAGCCCACGCGCGGACAGAGAAAGCAACACTTTCCTGCTTCAGCAACTTAATTTGTTTTTTCAAAAAAACCTCGGCAGGAATTGGTCTGCTTTTGTGAACTTTGAAGTCCTGAATTCGTTTTCAACCAGCCGTAATACGGGTGCGCTTAACCTCGAAGAGGCGTGGATCAGGTATCGATTGAACAAAAAACTTAACCTGAAAATAGGGTTACAAATACCGACCTTTAACCACTTGAACCAGATTAAGAATCGGACGCCTGTGCTACCATACATAATACGGCCTTTGGTTTATGAAACTTCCCTAAGTGAGGTTGTTCCGGTCGACGAATTTGTGCCCGCAAGAGCGTTTGCCCAGGTATATGGAATCCTGCCTGCCAATAACGTCAAGGTTGATTATGCGGTGTTTTTTGGTAACAGCCCGAATATTAGCACGCAAGATGATCCGGGGCAATCAGGCGTCGATACCACTGCCACCTTTCTCATTGGAGGTAGAGCTGGTGTCCGATACAAAGAACTTAAGGTAGGCCTTTCTTCGACCTACGATAAGGCTAGCCGGTTTCAAGATTTGGCTTCCACGCTGCCGTTCTCATTATCTGCACTTGAAGAAGTCCCGCGCATAAGACTAGGAGCTGACATATCCTATACTTTTGGCCCTCTCTGGTTTCAAGGTGAGTATATCCGATTGGAATACGATGAAGGAACCAAGTTGGTGGACCTGGACAAAGATTTTCTCTATGGGACTATAGGATGGCGAATCACCGATGAGCTGCAGATCTACGGTAGCTTCTGGCGGACACGTGTAGACAACAACCGGCTCGTTGGCGAGGCACCGGATATCGAAATTCAGCGGTTTGTTGATGCCACGAACAGTCCGTCCTTCGGAGTCGCTTATAATATAAATGAGAGAATCGTTCTAAAGGGGCAGTTTGCCCACTTCGACAGATCGCGCGACAACCCCCGGGTGTCGCCAAGTCCGGGCTTTGAGATCTATTCGCTTGCTGCCTCAGTGAGCTTCTAAGGCTGATACCGGTTCTGCCAAAGGGAAGAGCAAATTATGAAAAGATTGATATTTCTTATCTTTTGTATTTCAAGCTTGACAACGGGTGTCGCTGCCCAAGTTGCTGCTATTGCTCATAAATCGGTGCCGATAGAGTCCATCACGAGTTCCAAGTTGTTCGAGTACTACTCAGGAGAAACCAGATTGTGGGATAATGGCCAGCCCGTAGTCGTTTTCGATTTGGAGCCTAAAAACGCAGTCAAAGATGCGTTTTATGAATTTATGGGAAAGAGTACATCAAGAATGAAATCGATCTGGATGGTCAACATGCTTTTGGGCGAAGGCGACCCTCCTGAATCTTTGAAGTCGGAAGAAGAAATGTTGACCAAAGTCGCTTCCACGTCCGGGGCAATCGGATTTGTCAGCCAATCAACAGTAACGGAAGATGTTAAGGTGCTTGCTGTAATAGGGATGGAGAAAGGAAAAAGTAATTTCCTAGATTAATGGCGTAACTGAATCAAAACATTGGGCATAGTCAGGTGTTGCGTAGTAGACAGAGGAAGTAAGAATTTATGTTGTCGGCTGCATTAACTACATGCCGAAAGATGAAGCCTGCGCCTCCACTCTCAGAGTTTATTCTAGACCCCCAAGTCATATGCAAATAGTCCCTTCTTGCGCGTAGAGCGGGGGCATGATATCCTTTCGAGTACCTGCAATCAGAGTTAGGAACCCAATGTTCGCATGATTTTTCTTATTCCCGCACTTCTGCTGCCAATTCCAGCACTTCCAGGATTCTTTAGAATCCACGGATCAATTACCTCTTCTCACCTAACCTTCTGCAAAATAGAGCGTTACCTTGCGTCCTGCCATGGCCTGAACGAGAGGAAAACCTTTGGCACGACAGTTGAGATTACCTATCACAGAAATTGAACGGATATTCAACTAACTAACATACCTAACAAACACAATGAAAGGAGAAGCACCATGAAGAAGTCGTTTGCAATGCCGTGGGCTGTGTTGGCTATGGTTGTGTTGCTGCTTGCAGGGTGTAGCAAGGATGATGGAACCGTTGCTCTTGAAGACCAGCCACCTGTCGGAGTCACGAATGAGCTGGAAGCAATCAAATACTTTGCAGCCAGCGATGAGTTCGTGCAAAACGTTGAGGAGACGTTCGCCGACAAAGACATGGAGCCAATGGACTATGGATCCTTTGGTAAAATAGCCGCAGACATAATCCCTGTTCGCTTTGGCAGGTTCATCAATAGTGTGACAAGAACAATTACAGTCACAGTTGAGCCGGGTGATACAATTGCTATTGCTCATGTTGAAAAAGAGATCGATGGGATTTTCAAGATCCTGGCAAAGTATGATCTTAATGATACTGTCTTTGTATTGATCGAGAAACCCTTCACTGACAAAGCAACGCGCAACATAATATTCAAACGCGTTGACCGAAACCCAAGAATCTATTGGAGAAACTGGTTGCCTGTCGCGACCTCTCTGGTTGAGGGCGGAACTGCTCCTCAACCGGTTGGTGATGAGATAAATCTCACGATGATTCAAATGTTCTTGCCTAATGGTGACACGATTACCGTCACTGATCCAAACAGTTACTATCTCCGCTATCGCTGGGTGCGTCACCTTAGCGGTGGCCCGAACGGCGGTCCTCCGTTTGACGGTGGGCACAGAGATGTCCCTGAAGTGAATGGTGGCGATCAGGTCATCCTTCAAGCGACTCTGGTAAGCGCATCTCCTGATACTGACCTTGTTGCGTTGCGTTACGGCTTCGGCCGAGACCACAGAAGGCGCATGGGGATGGAGCTAATTTCCGAAACAGATAACGGTGATGGCACCTTCACACGAGTGTTCCAGATTGCATACTTGGTCCACTTCCACACAGGCTTTTTCCATGCGGGTGTAGATGCCATAACGAAGGCAACGTTGTTTGATGATGTCGCACCATATTCCGTGAGTTGGTGGGGAGTTCCCTACCGCGTGTTCTAACGTTTCGTGTAACTATCGCCGGGTCTTCATCTACGGAGGATGAGGGCTCGGCAATTTTTTGTACGGTTGAATTTCACATGGTATTTGGATTAATTACGAAAACAACTTGTCTTGTTAAGATCGATTTCATGAAGCACGCGCTGATCATATTGAGTGGTCTTGGTCTTTTGTTGGCAGGCTGCAAACAACCGGCCGAAGTAGAGCTCGATGTAGTCGGGCAGGAGAACGAGTTTGAAGTAATTTCCCTTGACCAGGGTGAGTCCGATGTACCAGTGAATCAAGTTGACTCAGTTGCGGTTCTCGCAGAAGACCAGCTCAACTTTGCGGGCCTGTTTATTGTAAACAATGTGAAGGTAGATAACGGGCGTAGTATTCGTGAATTTGCTTTCTCAAAAGCATTTGTTGCAGATCCGGGACGCCCAATTATTATTCCACCTTTCGACCGAAGAGTGGGACACTTTGGTGTTTTCTTGGGTAACTTGACTCTCAACAGCCTTCCCATGACGCCGATCCTTCATAGGATCCGTGTACGTAGGGCGCACGCTGAGACGACCATAGTTGCCGGATTTGAATACTTCCGAGATTTGACATCAGATTATCAAGCGAACCAAACATATGTCTGGAGAAGTGACAGTGCAGGAGCTGGCGTGTCTATTCAGTCTCCCGCTGAGTTAAGTGTGCTTTCACCTAGAGGTGGCAGCGTTATTCTGAGGAATAGGGTCCTTAGATTACGGTGGAGTGGTGTAGAAGGCGTCTTTGTGATTATTAGCGCCCGCGAAGCGTCAACGGAGAGATTAAAACCAGTATTGCTTATCAGACCCACGGGTAATCAAAACAGTGTAGTTCTTTCCCCCAAGGTCCTTCGTTTGCTGCCCAGAAGCGCTCATTTCGTTTTTACGTTCGTGCGGGCGAATCGGAAGGAACTTTCAATAGGCGGCGCTGTCTTTTCAGGAGAGATTCTTGTACAAGCTGCATCGGTCTACAATATTTTGGTCGAACTCCGGTAAGTGTCGGGATAGTTGCTGAGATTTATGGTGAGGTACCGTTACTTGTTTATTTGTGTAGGCATTTATATGGTCGGGTCGGGCACATATGCACAGTCACTTATCAGTCCTCGGGCGATTGGGATAGGCGCTTATAATGCACTGGTTAATGATAGCAGGGCTTTTGTTGCAAATCCTGCCGGGCTGACTGGCATAAGGGATTGGGATTTTAACACCTCTACGTACATATTGCGTACTTTCTCGAGGAGCGGATTTGTGTTTTACGGCCTCGGGATTGGAAAGCGATTGCTGGAGAATAGTGCGGTGGCTTTGCAATACTCCCCCGGTATTTCCCTAGAGTTTGTCGTTCCTACAACAATTACGTTTACTGGTCCGAATCCAACATCAATTGATCAGAGGATATCATATGATGAACCGTTCTCATTTGGCTATGGCCATCGATTGTCGGATGAGGTGTCGGTAGGTGTGAGTGGACGAATGAGAAAGGAAACGGTGGTCGACACGCGGTACGAAATTGTTCCCGGGGATACAACCTTCATCAAAACAACGGAGAGCACATTTGATGGAAGTTTATGGAACTTCGATCTCGGGCTTGCTTGGCGACCTAACAGTAAAATTGCATTATCGTTGGGAGGCAGAAACGTCGTGCAAATAAGGCAGAACTCTCTGCCCGAAGATTTCGACAGCCTGCAACTTTCAAACAAGAGCAGCGTGGAGATTGGCGGGGCGTACAACATAACCCCGTCATTTACCGTAGCAGCTGAAGCAAGCACGGCGAAAACGGGCTCAGTTGGATACGAATGGGAATTGGGGAGTGACATTGCGTTAAGAAATGGCATCTACTGGAGTGTTGATGAGTCACCCTTTGTGGACGCAGTCGGGGTTAGTATCGGGTGGTCATATGGGTTCATCGAGTTGGATGCGAGCTATTTGTGGTTCCTGAACCAGGACAACCGTCAAGGGTCGAGTTTGGTGCAGGAGTTTGACGCGGGTGATCTGAGGAGTATCGAGTTGAATCGGTACACGAGCGACCGGCTTTCATTCTCGGTGAAAGCTATGTTCGGCATTATAAGAGAAAGTCTCGCACGCATTGAAGGTGTAGATTTGTTCGGGGGTATCTATCCATCATCGTATGAAGTCTTGGCTTATCGCCCTATCGGGACTGTCCGCGTGAGGAATATTTCGGCTAAGCCAATTCATGTAAAGGCAAGTTTCTACGTTGAGAAGTACATGGATGCTCCGACAGAGGCAAAGCCTGTTTATATCATGCCGGACGAAGAAACTGATATTCCACTTACTGCCGTGTTTAATGAGGAGGTGAAGAATGTCCCTCAAATGACAGTCCGCGAGGGGACTGTGTTTGTGAGTGCAACCCCTGCGGAAGAGTATGATGATCGGTTCCAGACGCCCGTGCTCATTTATGGAAGAAATGATTGGGATGGTAAGGTGCTTTCACTCCGATACTTTGTAAGGCCAAATGACCCTGAGGTGATTCGCTATACGCGAGACATTCTCTTGCAAACCAAGGATTCGCTTGGTTCTATAGTTGGGCCAATGGACTCCTTCCAGAGGGCGAGGGTTCTCTTCAATGCCTTTGCTGGAAAGCTTGTCTATGTGAACGATCCAAAACAGAGCGCGGACTTCGTCCAATATCCTTCTGAAACGCTAAGCTTGCGCGGGGGTGACTGTGATGACATGACAGTTGCGTTTTCGTCGCTTCTTAATAGTGTAGGCATTTCAACGGCTTTCGTAGATGTGGTCCCACCAGAGCAACCGGAGAATAGTCACATCTTCTTGTTGTTCGATACCGGAGTGGACCCGAGATTCGGTGGCAATATCTCCAGGAATCCAAAACGTTATGTGGTTCGAAAGAATGCCAAGGGTGTTGAAACGATCTGGATCCCCATCGAAACAACCGTCATTACGAGAGGATTTGATGAAGCTTGGACGAGCGGAGCACAAGAGTACTTCGATGAAGTTGAGGTCGGACTTGGACTCATCAAAGGCTCGGTACGAATTGTGGACGTATATTAGAATCGAATGTGGAGGTAGCAATGAAAACAACTCTTTTAATGCTGATGATAGGCTTACTCGCCTCAGGTGCATCGGCGAACGATATCATCGTTCGGAAAGTACAGGGGGAAGTGTCTGTACGCCGTGGTGTTGAAGAAGTGTGGACAGAGGTGGCGGTTGGAGATGTTTTGAGACCAAATGATAGCATGAGGACCGGAAGAAAAAGTGGAGCCGTGCTTGTTGCTCCTGTGCTGGATAGCGAAGCATCAGTTATGAAAACGATTACACTGCCATCCAAAGTGATTATAGACATGTCGGATCTCAGGATGCTCTCCCAGGAGGAGTTAATGCTGAAGCTAACAATGGAGAAAGTGCGGGCATCTTCGTATGAATGGAAGAAGAACGAGATGAACATACCTAACACTACCGTCGTCCATGGCGCAGACCGTTCCTCGCAGTCTTCTCTCAATGAAGGAGAATTAGAGGTTGGCGTGTTTCAATTGAACGGTACTCGAGTGTTGTATGACAATGGCTTTTACTCGACATGTGCGCTAAAGGCTATTCAGGTCTTGAGGCGGTTTCCACAATTAAGTGACCGATTTGAACATCGATTGATGGTGGCGGAAGCACTTGAGAAATCAAGCCTTCGGAGTGAAGCAATCAATGAGTACGTGGCACTGTCATCACTAGAAAGCATTAGCCCTGAGCAAAAAGACATCGTGCTGGCACGCATTGCTCGATTGAAAAACCAAACGGCACAATAAATCTGTAGTTTCAGAAACAAAGAAGCCTGTGCAGTGCAAAGGCTTTTGTTTTTTTGTGGCAAGACCGATTGCCTGTGTTTCAGGTTGGAAACGGTCAGGATTAGAAATAAAGAACAAACGGCAAGATCCCGGCTACTCGAAAGACGAAAGTCAGCTATTTCTTTTTTTTTGGTTTCTTTTGCTCTTCCGTCTTCATCCCTTCCTCAGTTTTCATCATGCCTTTGATTTCTTTCTCCGTCATGTCTATGTCATGGTACTCCTTGGCGTGATCCATAACGATGGCAACTAATTCTGCTTCGTCATGGCTACGTACCATGAAACCACAAGTTGGACCGCACGCCACTGATTTAAGTGCTTGCTTGTTCTCCTTCTTTGCTTCTTTTTTCATGGCTTCTTGTGCAAAAGCAGCGGATGAGAGAGAAAAAGCAAAACCAACAACAAACATTGCGGCAAACATGTTTCTGATCATGGTAGGACTCCTTTTGATGTGTTTGTAGGAATTGGTTTATGAGCTAGGCGAGGTTGGTTTATTGATAGAGCGAATCTATTGAGAAAAACCTTTAGTGTCACGCTAGATTTTTCTTCGTGCGATGTGGACCGGAAAACCATCTAAGACGCCGAGATGTTTGAGCAGACCTATCTTGCAATCGTAACTACGCTTTAGTATGTTACATGTGTAATCCGTAGATCTCACCGGGGCGTAGCTCAACCCGGTTAGAGCGTGGCGCCGTTGGCGCCAAAGTCGCTGGTTTTTGAGAGAAAGGCAGTTATGACGGCCGTTTATGTTCTTCGCAGTCTTACGGACTAAAAGTTCTACACGAGGATAACTAGCGACCTTCAAGCTCTTATTGGACCTGGCGTGGCCCAAGGATGCAAAGATACGTCTGATTCTTGAAATCATTACTTCTGAAGGACAAAAAACAACGTTTCCGTCTCGTGTCTACTAAATGACGAACTTGGTTGCCGCAACCTAACGCCTAGCTCACCGGTACCCAAAGTGGAGTGCCTTTTTGTGCAAAAATGTAACGAAGCGGAATGCACAAAAAGGAACCTACCGGAATCAACGTACTCCAGACCTGTACAAGTGAGAGACTATCTCGAAAAAGAAGGGTTGCTTGAAACAAAAGAAAAGGAGGCACTTGCCTCTGTTTATGGATTGTTGAGTGAAACAGGAGGCCATCCGTACATGGCTCAGAACGAGCAGGCTCGGCTTCTGCGTCATCTACCTTTGACTTTCTCTGAGTTTGCGATGCTTCGCCTACAGGGTTGTTTGCGTGTAGTAGCAGAGAATAGTAACGCACGCGCATACTAGCTAGGAGACGGCTTTTTGGCGATTTGACGACCATTATCAAAAAGGCCATGTTG
>JAPUKJ010000311.1 GCA_027295705.1 Ignavibacteria bacterium
TGCTCTCATTTCTTCCCCTTTGTCATTCGTTCGAGCGCATGGCGGGCTATTATACAGCTATGGCTTGCGGTGCGACGATCGCCTATGCGGAAAGCATTGATACTGTGCGCGATAATTTGCTTGAGGTTCGTCCAACGATAGTAACGACAGTCCCACGGCTGTTCGAGAGGATTTACAGCAGAATATTAAAGCAGGTGGATAACAGTCCGCCTGTGAAGAAGAAAATGTTTTATTGGGCGGTCGATGTTGGTCGTCAGTATGCCAGAGCGACAAAAAAAGGTCCCGTGGCATTTGGTTTGAAGACAAAACACGCGATTGCGGACCATCTTGTTTTCACGAAGTTGCGGGCTCGGACGGGTGGGCGAATCAAGTTTTTCGTTTCAGGGGGTGCCGCGCTGGCGAGAGAATTCGGTGAGTTCTTTGAAGCTGTCGGACTGAAGATTATCGAAGGGTATGGATTGACCGAAACATCTCCCGTCATCGCTGTGAATCCCCTTGACAATTACAAATTCGGCTCGGTCGGCAAGCCGATTCCCGGCGTGGAACTGAAAATCGACGTCGATGGTGAGATCCTTGTGAAAGGGCCAAACGTTATGCAGGGTTATTGGAACAATCCGGCGGCGACGAAGGAGGTCATTGACAAAGAAGGCTGGCTGCATACAGGCGACATCGGTGTGATGGACATGGAAGGATTTGTGCATATTACCGACCGTAAGAAGCATCTGTTCGTCAGTTCGGGAGGAAAGAACATCGCTCCACAACCGATCGAGAATCTGTTTCTGTCAAGCAAATATATAGATCAGTTTATGCTCATCGGTGATAGGCGTATGTTCCTTACTGCACTGATCGTCCCTGATTTTGACGCTCTCAAAGAGTATGCGGATTCTCATAAGCTTCGATACAACAACCACGCAGATCTTACCAAGCTTCCGGAGATAAATCAATTAATCGATGGAGATATCGGGAGACTGCAGACTGACCTGGCCAACTACGAACGCGTCAGAAAGTTTGCGCTGCTCGAAAAGCCGCTAACGATTGAGGATAGTGAGCTAACCCCGACTCAGAAAGTCAGACGCAAGATAGTCGAGCAGCGTTACGCTCCGCTAATCGAGAGGATGTATGAAGGGCTAGAATGATTTTGTTTTGCAAGGAGAGCAGAGTCAGTTTCGTTGACATTCATCCCATTTTTGGGTAACTTTTGAAGAGAAAAGTCGACCTCCATCTAGATTCTTGAGAAACTATGTTAGAGCAATATGTACCCATCGGCATAATGATGCTATTTGCAGTGGCCTTTGGGATTGTGCTTGTTAACATCAATAGATGGATAGGTCCAAGGCGCCCAAGCACAGAAAAACTCTCGACCTACGAGAGCGGGATGGAGCCAGTTAGGACGGCGCGAGAACGGTTCTCTGTGAAGTTTTATTTGGTGGCTATGCTGTTTATTGTATTCGATCTCGAAATAGTTTTTTTGTATCCTTGGGCTGTGGTATTCCGTGAACTTGAAACCGCAGGGATCGTTGGCATGGGGGTGTTTCTCATCGTCCTCAGCATTGGCTTTTTGTATGAATGGAAAAAGGGGGCGATGGACTGGCACTAGCAGGCGGCTGAAAAACTCCGACACAATGCAAGAACTCATCCCCCGAGAGAGGGATTTGGCCTGCCTGCCGAACAGGCAGGGGTGAGTCCGTTTTTGAATGTGTTGTTCATCGCCGTGCTAGAACCCGGACCATTGTCATTTTGATAAAGGGAACGTTGCGATGGGATTAGGAAGTCTTCAACATGATGGTTTCATGACGACTCGCCTTGATAAGGTCATCAATTGGGCGCGGAAGAATTCTCTGTGGCCGATGCCGATGGGAATTTCGTGTTGTGCGATTGAAATGATGGCAACCGCAGGGCCACGGTTTGACATCTCTCGCTTCGGCTCGGAAGTAATGCGCTTCACGCCGCGTCAATGTGACGTGATGATCGTTGCTGGCACGGTAACATATAAGATGGCAAAGGTTGTCAGGAAGATCTACGACCAGATGCCGGAACCGAAGTGGGTGATCTCCATGGGTGCCTGTGCGTCGTCGGGCGGGATGTTCCGTTCATATCCGGTTGTGCAAGGGATAGATCTGTTCATGCCGGTGGATGTTTTCGTGGCTGGTTGTCCGCCCCGCCCGGAAAACCTATTGAGGGCGCTACTAGAGCTGCAGAAAAAGATCGAGAAGGAGAGGACGATCGGCAAGCTTGTGCATGGAGAAAGGATTCATATCCCGGAGACGGGTGCGACAGAAGGAGCTAGTACCTCTGCATGAATCAAGAGATCATCCAGAGGCTCAAGGCACAGTTTCCGGATAGTATTGAAGAGAGTGATGAATTCCGCGATGACCTGACGCTACGTGTCAAAACGGAAGATATCGTTAAGGTCTGCAACTTCCTGAAAAACGACCATGAACTTGCCTTCGACATGATTGTCGACCTGTGCGGCGTCGACATGTACAGGCCGGAAGGAAGGTTCGAGGTAGTGTACAATCTTTACTCGCTTAAGAAAAAGAAATACCTTCGCCTCAAGATCCTCGTCGATGAGGACAATCCCATCGTAGATACAGTGAGTGTTGTGTGGTCTGGCGCCAACTGGCATGAGCGCGAGACGTATGACATGTATGGGATCAAGTTCAAGGGTCACCCGGACTTGCGCCGCATGTACATGCCCGAAGATTTTGAGTATTTTCCTCTTCGTAAGGACTTTCCTCTCATGGGTATCCCCGATTCACTTCCGCTGCCCCGGAAATAAGATCTTCCTATTGGAAAGTGTTGTTGAATGTCCGCAAGAACAATTGACGAAACGAAAAAAAGCCAAATACTTGCTGCCCTTGAGGATCAAGATACCACTGTAGTTATGGACGACCCACTTGAGAACGAGATGGTTCTCAACATGGGTCCTCAGCATCCGGCTACACATGGAGTTCTTCGTCTCCTCATCCGATTGGATGGAGAAACCGTCACTGGTTGCGTACCTGAGCTCGGCTACTTACACCGAGGGTACGAGAAAATTGCTGAGAACAGCACCTACCACGAATTTATCCCTCACACTGACCGCCTCGACTATCTTTCGCCCCTTTCGAACAACGTTGCCTTTGTTCTTGCTGTTGAGAAACTTGTTGGAATAGAAGTTCCAATCCGAGCGCAATATATCCGTGTGCTTTGTTGCGAAATGGCGCGCATCGCATCTCACTTAGTTGCGGTTGGAAGTATGGCCATGGACGTCGGCGCACTCACGGTTCTACTGTGGACTTTTCGAGAGCGTGAAAAGGTGGTCGATATTTACGATGTGCTGTGCGGTGCACGCTTCACAACCAGCTACACACGCATCGGCGGCTTACAACAAGACTGGGCGCCTCAGTGCACGATCATGCTTAACAGGTTTCTCGATGAGTTTAAGAATGATCTTGCTGAAGTTGAAAAGTTATTACAAACCAATCGCATCTTTATAGACCGGTGCGAGAATGTTGGATACCTTTCTCGGGAAGATGCAATCGCACTCGGCATGACAGGACCGATCCTGCGAGGAAGCGGTGTACCGCGCGATCTGCGCAGAGATAACCCATACCTTGTGTATCCTGAGCTTGATTTCGACGTTATCACGTTTGCTGAAGGGGATGCCCTTGCACGCTTTTATGTTCGCATGGCCGATATGAGGGAAAGCGCTAAGATCTTGCGGCAGGGACTGCAAAAGATGCCTGAAGGACCCATTCAGGCGAATGAGACGAAGCGAGTTCTGCCGAAGAAAGAACGAACATACTCAAGGATGGAAGAGCTCATCGACGATTTCATGCTTATTAATCTTGGCATTGATCCTCCAGTGGGAGAAATATACCAGGGAGTCGAATCGTCCAAAGGGGAGCTTGGCTTCTACATAGTAAGTGACGGGACGGGAAATCCCTGGAGGTTAAAGATCCGATCTCCCTCGATGGTTAACCTTTCCGCCTTGCCTTTGATGGTGAAGGGAGGAATGATATCCGATATCGTCGTCGTCATCGGTAGTATTGATCCGGTCATGGGAGAAGCCGATAAGTAATTTATCGATTTGATGATTGAGTGATTAGATGATTGAATGGTTGAAACATTGATGCCATCGCCAAATCTCTCAATCAGTCAATCATAAATGAGTCAATTCTTTTGATGCTCTCAGAAAAGGATCTTCAGCGAATAGAAGAACTTAAGAAGCGATATCCCAATCCTCAACCAATCGTGCTTGAAGCCCTCTGGATGTGGCAGGAAGAACATGGGTGGATATCGGCAGAGGGGATGAAGTACGTTGCGGATAGGCTTGGAATCTCATACCACCATGTGTATGGCGTTGTGACATTCTACACGATGTTTAATCGAAAGCCGGTAGGCAAACACAAGATTGAAGTCTGTACAAACATTTCGTGCATGCTTCGAAACAGCGACAAGATCGTTAAGCATATCGAAGACTCCCTCAACATCAAGGTTGGTGAAACCACCCCCGACAAAAGGTTCACGCTTGTTGAAGCCGAGTGTCTTGGCTCCTGCGGCACGGCGCCGATGATGCAAGTCGGCGATGAATATTATGAGAACCTCGATGAAGCCAAGCTTAATAATATTCTTGGTGCTCTGAAATGACGATGGAACCGTTGCTCCTCCCGAACATTCCCGACTACCATAAGATAGATGTCTACCAGTCCCGCGGCGGCTATGAAATGCTCCGCAAAGCATTGGGAATGAAACCCGAAGAGGTCACCGATGAGGTTAAGAAGTCTAATCTTCGTGGTCGTGGAGGTGCATGCTTTCCGACTGGACTCAAGTGGACCTTCATGCCAAAACAGACCGACAAGCCGAAATACCTCTGCGTCAATGGCGATGAGAGTGAACCTGGCACGTTCAAAGACCGACAGATATTTGAATTGAATCCGCACCTCATGATAGAGGGAACCATCATTGCGGCCTATGCAATGGGTGTGAAAACGTCCTATCTGTATGTCCGTGGTGAGTACAATAAATGGATCAAAATGGTCCAGAAGGCGGTGGATGATGCGTATGCGAATGGATTCATCGGGGAAAATATTCTCGGCTCAGGGTTTAATACGAACCTGTATCTGCATCGCGGTGCAGGCGCGTATATATGCGGCGAGGAGTCAGCGCTCATGAACTCCCTCGAAGGAGACCGTGGCTACCCGCGTGTGAAGCCACCTTTCCCTGCACATTTTGGCTTGTGGGGCTGTCCGACGACAATTAATAATGTTGAGACGATTGCTAACGTCCCATTGATTATCAAGATGGGCTGGGAAGAGTACTCGAAAATAGGGGCACCAAAACACCCGGGCCTGATTCTCGTTGGTGTGAGTGGACACGTGAACAAGCCGGGTGTCTATGAAATGCCAACCGGTGTTCAGCTGACTGACATCATCTACAACTATGCAGGCGGTGTTCCAGGAAACAAGAAGATCAAAGCTGTCATTCCAGGCGGCTCGTCTACAATGATATTGCGCGGTGAGGATATTGAGGGCGTGGCAATGGACGCTGAAAGTCTCAAGAATGCTGGCTCTGCTGTCGGGACTGCAGGCTTGATCGTCATGGACGAGGATACCAACCTCATCAAAGTCATCACGCGCGTTACAAAATTCTACTATCACGAGTCATGCGGACAGTGCACGCCATGCCGTGAGGGGACTGGATGGATGTTCAAGCTGCTGAAGCGCTTTGAGAACTATGAAGCACGGATGGAGGACATCGACTTGCTTCTTGATGTTGCAAACAACATTGAGGGAAACACCATCTGTGCGCTAGGTGACGCTGCCGCGTGGCCAGTTCAGAGTATGATCAAGCGCTTCCGTGATGAGTTTGAGAAGCGGACACTGAATCGCGCCGCGGCAATGAGTCCTCCGATCGCTGCGAGTTGAGATGCTGAAGGATCACCAAAGGCCTCACGTAAGTGGGGCTTTGTTGTTTGTGTGCTGACTCATCGGATTGCATTTCTCTCACCCATCGGGTATATTGACGGAAAACATGGGTAGCACCAATTACGCATTAGACCAACCGGATTTCATTTGCCCTTACAACTCAAAGTCCAGATCACCCGCGTCGACAATACTGCACATGATTTGCCGATTCCGAGATATGCCACGGAACATTCAGCGGGCATGGATATCTGTGCGGCTGTGGAAGGCGATGTGGTTCTCAAGCCCGGAGAGACGGCACTAATTCCCACCGGCTTTGCTATTGCTGTTCCTGAGGGATACGAGGCGCAGGTCCGTCCACGCAGTGGGCTGGCTTTCAAGCATCAAATCGGCATTCTGAATTCGCCCGGTACCATTGACTCCGATTATCGAGGGGAGGTAAGGGTAATCCTGACCAATTTCGGAAAAGTCGATTTTATCGTCAGGCGTGGTGAGCGGATTGCGCAGCTCGTGATAACTCCCTACACACGGGCCGTCTGGGAAGAGCGAGAATCATTAGATGACACACGGCGGGGGGCCGGTGGTTTTGGACATACGGGTCGATGATCCGCTTCAAATTAGATAGATTCCAAATTAGATCATCACACAATGGCGAAACGTTCGACAAGAAAATCATCTGTTCGGAAGAACGTAACAGCTAGTAACCCGGTTGCGGTTACACCAAAGCCGATACTGCAACCGCGCACCGTACCAGAAACGGTGATACTTGTTACTGCTATCCTCCTTCTGGTAGTTCTTGGCTACAGCGTTCAGCCGATTGTTTCACCATTCTTGCTTGTCGGCTCGCTGCTCTATCTCCTCTATCCAATGAGAGAAATTGCCCTGGTTAGCAGGATAATGTGGCTCTCGGTTTTTGTCTTTGCCTTCTGGTTCTTGTACTCAATTTTGGGTCTGCTTGCACCGTTCATTCTTGCCTTTCTGATTGCGTATATTCTCAATCCTTTAGTAACTGCGCTTCAGCAGCGGGGGTTTCCGCGCTGGGCGTCATCGCTGATCACAGTGGTAATATCTCTAGGCATCGTGGTATCGGTATTCCTCTTTGTCGTGCCACCAGCGATCCAGCAGTTCAACGGCATCCTTTCCGGCATTAGTATTATCGTGAGGGATTTTGCCGATCTATTGAAATCTGGAGCGATATTCGAATGGCTCGCCGGCTACGGTGTCCCTGTAGAAACTGCTAGAGAAATAATCAGTGAGCAGATCTCTCCGAAGCTCGAAAACCTGTTGACGATTCTGTTCGAAGGGGTGTTTGGATTTCTAACTGGTATTTCTACGATAGCAATGCAGTTCATAAACGCCGTCATTATTCCTTTTCTAGTGTTCTACATTCTTATGGATTTCCCCGTCATTACGCAACGGTGCTCTGCGTTTGTCCCCAAACATCGGCGGGACCGGGTGATTGAGCTGGCTCGCAAAGTCGATGTGTTGATTGGGAGGTACCTCCGTGGAGCTATCACCGTGGCAATTATTCAGGGTACGATATCTGCAACGGCGCTCTGGATAATCGGGGTGAAGTTCGCGCTCGTTCTCGGCATCATGACGGGTATTCTTAATTTCATTCCGTATGTTGGTCTGATAACGAGTTTAGTCGTCTCTTCAATTGTAGCGATCTTCAGCGGAGGCCCGGTCGTTATCAAGGTAGTAGCGGTCGTAGCTGTCTACCTTTCGCAGAAGCTTCTTGAGGCAACTCTCCTTGCACCGAAGATCATCGGAAGTCAGGTGGGTTTGCATCCAGTGCTGCTCATTTTGTGTTTGCTTGTATTTGGTTATTTCCTTGGTTTTGTCGGTCTGTTGATAGCCGTTCCCGCGACTGCGCTGATCATCGCGGCCGTGCAGGAATGGGAACTTCGTCGCAAAGAAAGTCAGGAGCCTCAGCCGCAGCAGGCATTGT
Source organism: Ignavibacteria bacterium (assembly GCA_027295705.1). Lineage (GTDB taxonomy): Bacteria > Bacteroidota > Ignavibacteria > UBA10030 > UBA6906 > JAPUKJ01. The sequence continues at coordinate 7,858 of JAPUKJ010000311.1, forward strand.
AGATGTCAGGTATTCTTTACCTGGTTGCAACTCCCATTGGCAATTTCGATGATTTCACCTACCGCGCGGTAAATGTCCTTAGAGAAGTCGATCTCATCGTGTATGAGGAGCGTCGTGAAGGAGAACGGCTCCTTCGGCACTTCAATGTTCAAAAACCCATCGAATCGCTGAATGAGCACAACGAGGCTGCTGCTTCCCGAGACATCCTCGCACATCTCGAGGGTGGGAAGTCCGTCGCGCTCATCTCTGATTGTGGGACGCCGGTATTCATAGACCCCGGGCAACTGCTTGTCCGTAAGGCGATCGAACAACACATCAAGGTCGTGCCAATTCCTGGTGCCTCTTCGTTGATGCCAGCACTTACCGTGTCGGGATTTCCTATCGATCGGTTCGTCTTCTATGGATTGCTCTCGCCGAAAAAGGAGCAGCGACGGAGGGAGCTCCGAGAATTGACGAAGGAGATGAGAACTATCGTGTTGATGGACACTCCTTATCGCCTTGTGCCGCTACTGCGGGATCTTGCTGATGCGTTTGGCGCATCACGGAGAGTCTGCGTAGCCTTTAACCTCACAATGCATGATGAACAAGTTTTCTATGGTAATCCAATTGACCTCCACAGACAATTCTCATCCAGGAAAATGAAAGGTGAATTCGTGATCCTTATTGAGGGCAAGACATGAATGTAAAGGCGTACGGGATCCCGCCTGTGACTCCTTTCGCACAGCGTCCCCTTCCTTGCAATTCAAACACTGTTTGGGTATATTTTTTGAGATTCTAATCGAAATTCCTGTACAGCTTGTAACACGATGACGATTAAGGACATAGAACCTAGAACCATCCGGGCGCATGAACTTTATGGTGATTTCTGGTTCAATTCTGAGCCAGTTCCTATCAGCGCGCTTCGAGGCCAAGTAATCCTTCTTGACTTTTGGGATTACACGTGTATCAACAGCCAGCGTACACTCCACTATGTAAAAGAGTGGTACAGGAAATATGCTGAGCATGGACTCGTGGTTGTGGGAGTTCATACGCCGAAGTTCCCGTTTGGAAAGAACCCTGAAATAGTGCAGAAGTGGATCGACCGGTTTGGCATAACGTACCCAGTCGTGATGGATAATGAGTATGTCATTGCTGCTAACTATGACAATAGGTCTTGGCCTGCTATCTACATTATCGACAAAGATGGTTTCGTGAGGTACGAGAATGTGGGTGAGGGAAATTACGTGATGACGGAACATGTTATCCAGACGCTTTTGTATGATGCAGGCGTGAGTGAGGAGCTGCCGTTGCCGATGGATCCGATCCGTGAAGAAGACAAGCCTGGCGCGGTCTGCTATCCTGTGTCCCATGAGCTGTTTACCGGATATTTGCGGGGGAGCATCGGCAACGTTAATGGTTACAGTCCGGAATCGGTGATTGAGTACCATGACCCAAAACTTTACATCGAGGGAAGACTATACGCTGACGGGAAATGGATAAGCCACAAAGACTGCCTACAGCTGGCAGAGAACGAAAACCGGTTCGGGTCCGTTATTCTGAGATATCACGCCGTTGAGGTCAATGCGGTCGTCAATCCGGAAGGAGAAAGGGATTTCGAGGTGACCGTCACCCAGGATGATCACTTCCTGACTGCCGAAAACAAGGGGGAGGACGTCCGCCTTGCACCGGATGGGAGGAGCTATCTTGTTGTTCATGACCCTCGGATGTATAACATTGTAAAGAACAGAGAGTTTGGTGACCATATTCTAAAACTCAGTACGTCGAGTAATGGATTTGCCGTGTACTCGTTCACGTTCGTTTCGTGCGTCATCCCGGAATTGATACCCGACAACTGACTGATGAGTGAGACACAACCGACCGATTGGCCGGCTCCGTTGACGACTCGGATTACGCAACTCTTTGGCATCCGGTATCCCATCATTCAAGCAGGGATGGTTTGGACGGCGGGCAACAAGCTCGCCGTTGCTGTTTCTGAGGCTGGTGGACTAGGGCTCATTGGATCGGGTTCAATGAAGCCCGAGTTGCTGCGAGAGCATATTCGCAAGGCGAAAACAAAGACATCGAAACCGTTTGGTGTGAACATCCCCCTCGTGCGTAGTGATGCCGACGAGCTTGTGCGTGTCACCATCGAGGAGGGGATCAGGATCGTCTTCACGTCATCTGGAGCTCCGGTGAAGTTTGCAGATGTCCTCAAGAGAGCTGGTTGCATAGTCGTCCATGTCATTGCTTCGGTGAAGCATGCGCTAAAGGCTGTAAGCGTTGGCTGTGATGCTGTGGTTGCGGAGGGGTTTGAGGCGGGAGGTCATAATGGTATTGATGAGATCACCACGCTCGCTCTCGTACCTCAAATTGCTGACGCAGTGACGATTCCGGTCTTGGCAGCAGGCGGTATAGCTGACGGTCGTGGTATGGCAGCGGCCCTTGCTCTTGGCGCTGATGGTGTGCAAATAGGAACGCGATTTGCTGTAACATTCGAATCCTCGTCGCACGAAAACTACAAGAAGGCGGTCATTGATGCAGACGACGGCGGCACAGTACTTACATTGAAGAAGGTGACTCCTGTCCGTCTAGTCAAAACACCGTTTGCATTTAGAGCCGTGGAAGCCGAACGTCGTGGGGATAGTAAGGAACAACTTCAACAACTCCTCGGCCACAAGCGGGAGATGATGGGGATTTTCGAAGGGAACGTTGAAGAGGGAGAGATTGAAGCAGGACAGAGCTCAGGACTAATAAAGGAGATTCTTCCAGCGGGTGAGGTAGTTCGGAAGACGATGGAGGAATACTACTCGGTAAAGCCACGAACGCCCTAGTCGTCATAGATCATGAAAGCATTTCTCGACGTACTCAAGGAAAAGATAATCGTCTTTGACGGAGCGACGGGCACTCACATTCAGGGCCAGCAGCTGACAGCCGACGACTTTGGCGGCGAGGACCTGAACGGATGCAACGAGTACCTGGTGATCTCCAAGCCATCCGCCGTTGAGAATGTTCACAAGGACTATCTTGAGGCGGGGTGTGATGTGATTGAGACCGATAGCTTCGGTGGAGCATCCATAGTGCTCGCTGAGTATGATCTTGCCGAACGTGCCTACGAGTTGAATCTCAAGGCTGCCCAAATTGCAAAACGAATGGCGTCGGATTTCACTTCGCCGGATCATCCCCGCTTCGTTGCCGGCTCGATGGGCCCGACCACAAAACTCCCATCGCTCGGGCACATCAAATTCAAGGACATGGCCGAAGCCTATCGGGTGCGGGCAAAGGGGTTGGTCGAAGGCGGCGTTGATCTTCTTTGTCTCGAAACGTGCCAGGACATATTACAGGCGAAGGCCGCTTT
>JAPUKJ010000312.1 GCA_027295705.1 Ignavibacteria bacterium
TCCGTTGAGTGGTAAGGCCTAGGGGGGGGGATAAAATTTTGTTTAATGGCCTGCTAGGGCTCGCTATGCCTTAAAAACGGTTAGTTATAGATTAGTTATAGCCCTTAAATTCCTTTTTAATATTAACGGGTTATATAGCCCCGCCGGTTTACTAAACCGGCGCGTTTTTCACGTGAAGCAAGGGCAAACCTAACCTCGGCCTCACACGGGATTAATACTCCGGAAGGGGTGGGTCATAGAGAGAATCTCTACGGAAACAGGCAGGAGATGTTAAATGTAAAGCCCTGGCTCTCCTTTCTTGAAGGGATTGAACAAGCCTTTCCCAACCAACAACCGCAGAGTTGACCCCTTTACATGTAGTGCTGCCCGAGTCTCTAAAGCCACCTGCTAGACTCACGGAAACTACCCTCCGGGAGCGCGAAGAGTTGTACGGATCAAGTCGCTAAAAATCCTTTCCATAGGCTCACAATTACGCCCAACCCCGCACGGACCGCAGCAAAGTATTTCTGTCGACTTAGACCATTGTTTCGTCCGCAGAATCGAAAATTGCTGGTCATTCAGCCGCGACAGCGCGGCCTCTACGGCATTCGGCAAATCCGCTCACAGATATTTCTCGTCTCGCTTGTCGAAAGCTGGGCGAGTGCCCTCAAGAATATCCACAACGGCTTTGTTGATTACAGGGTTCTCAAGAGCCCCGGATAGATAATTCATTCGATAGTTATCTCTCTTGTCCAAGTCTGCACAAATTATCTGCTCCGCATCGCAAACAACAGCGAGATTTGGATTGTGCGTAACAATTAAGATCTGCCTTCGCTGCTTCGCCTCTTTCATACAGGGCACGAGTAGCTCGTAGACCGTCTGGTTATCCAAGTTTTCCTCAGGTTGATCGATTACAAGAGGGATGTCGTCCTTGTCGACAAGCAAATAAAACACAAGCAGTAGTGCGCCGCGTTCGCCAGGAGATAGTTGATGCAATTCCTTGTCTCCCATTCTTAGGGAGTAACGGGGCTTCAGAAAGTCCAGAGAGAAAATCAGGTCGTAGAGGGCCTCCACGCTTTTGTCCTTTCTAATTTGATCCGTCACGCTGATGCTCTTACCACCAGGCCGCTGATCGTTCTCCAACGAGTTGATAATCTCGGTCAGGAAGGCCTCGATGCCAGCTTCGGTGTTGAAATCGTGTCGGGTGAGGATGCTCTTTAACATCTTCTGACCTTCTTCCACCCCGCAGAACGTTCCGGCTACACCATGACTGACGATGTCGAAAAAGATGCTTTCAAAGCCGGTATCGACGATGCCGACCTCGAAATTAAGTTGGAATTTCTCCTTCGCCAAGGGACTCGTTTCTATGAATTGATGCACCGGCGCATACAGCCCCCGATAGGTATCTGCCAGTTGTCTGACGACCGCGTGGATCTCCTTAGCCTTTGCCAGACGGCGTGCTCGCGTCACTTTCAACTGTTCAGGGACAGCTTCGAGGATTTGGATTTGTTTCTCATAGTACTTCATCGTACCTGTGCTGGTATCATGCCCTATGATTGCCTCCCTTTGTTGCTCCCAGACCTTCAGTGCAATCGTGTACGCCTGATACTTCTTGTTCGGCTCGTCGAGTTTCGTCTGAAGCTGATCGACCTGCCCTTCGATCTCTAGTTTCTTCTGGGTGAGACTGCCTGGTTTTGAGGGATCTAGTTGTTCATCGACTTTCGCCTTTTGATCCAAGATTGATTGTCTTTTGTCCAAGAGGGGGCTGTTATCTATAGAAATCTTTAGGATTGAGTCCAACGAGAGTCCCACCGCGTCAAAATCACTTTGACTTTCTGCCACGAATGTCTGGACTTGACGTTCGAGGTTCTCGAGCCTGGCAATCAGTTTGTCTACTATTGAAACCAGTTGAACATGCTCTGCCTGCTGCTGGCTCGATACCGCAATCTGATTGTCGTATTCCGCGAGATTGTTTCTTGCTGTTTCTATCGCGCCTGTTACTTCGGATATCTCTCGTTGTCCTACCGGGTCGGTTTCGGGTTTTGGTACTTCCACAGGCTTCGACTTTTCATATGCTTCCAGTTCATGGCGCTTTTGTGCGAGCAGATTATCGAGTTTCTGGCGATATTCCGGCTGGGCTTTTTCCTCCTGCGCCACTATCTCCTCGTTGATACGGCGCAGCTCCTGTTTAAGTATTTGAATCTTCGCACTCGCCTCGGAAGTCTTGTAAGCGATTAACTCATCGAGCGAAGCCTTGCCAAGGCGGTCAGCGGGACCTACATGGGAAAAAATGACCTTCTTCAACTCCCGATCAAAATCAGACTCTTCTATCCTGCCGAGCTGAGTGCAAATTTTCTCAAGATAATTCTGGGGTATGTAATTGACGAACTCCGGTTTTTGCTCATTGACCGGTTCGTCTAACTCTTTGGTGGTTGTCGTACCGCTTTCCCATGTTAACGTTGCCTGGAAATGCTTCGCCTTGTTGTCCTTGGGCTGCCGAAAGTTATCGGTTGAAAGAAATGTGAAATCCCTATGCTGCTTGGTATTGGACAACAAGCCGATGGTGTCTGTGATGGCGCTTTTTCCTTTTCCCTTATTGCCAATTATCGCGACAAGATCTGGATTGAGCGGTATAGTGTTGTCGAACCAGGTTTCAGAGAGCGTAGCATTCTGTTTCCGCTTGATGCTAATGGCCGTCATGTACTTGGTCTTGTTGTTTTGGACACGAACGAGCTTGGGCGGGATCTCTCCTACAAATACGCGTTCATTCGGGTCGCTCAGTACCTGCAATAAACCCTCAAAAGTTGGGTCGGCCTTGATCCATGTAAAGCATTTCCCGATTCGGTCCTTGTACCCCGCATCGCTAAAGAAGTGCGCATCGCTGCAATCAAGAAGGAGGTCGTTCACGCCGGCCTCCGTCAGGGATTTCTTAGCCTTTGCGTAACCCTCGACTGTCTCAGAAGAAATGAAGACTAGATTTGCTCCATTGATGATAGTTTTCTTTTCTGCTATGGAATGATCGTTCCATTTGATAGCAGCCCATTCCGTCTTTCCGACAGCAGTCACCACCTTGCCCGTGAAATAGTGCGACTGAAGAGCGTCCTGAGTCGCTTTAAGACTAATACAAAGGTTATTGAATCCTTCTATTAAAGGGTCACCATATTTCGCACCCTCTTTTTCTGGCACGCTCTCGATAATCAACTGCCCTAAGTCCTTTAGGCTTTGCGTAGTGGGCAAGGCAGCCCATTTTCCAGTCTTGCTAAATTGCTCGTACTCAGGCGACAGAATGTACTTACTGCTGAGTGCATTCAAAAATTGTTGCTCGATCATGTCAGGGTTAAGTTCATTGGAAAAAATGACATGGTAGTTAACGCGTCTTAGGTGTCCTGGACTTCCTCCAAACTTATCAAGGCGTAGCTCAATTACAGGAAGGAACAGTTCAATGTTAGCCAGTCGTCCGTTAGCCTTTTCCGCCAATATGCGTTTGTATCCATCGAGAAAAATGTAATCGTTGATGCCAATCACTTTGAATTCAGCCGGCAACTGCTCAATCTCCCGAATGAATCTGTCCCAAGGATCAGACCCAGAATAGTTGTGGACGAGAGAATCCGGTGTGTGAACTTGCAAGTCCCACTTCCGCCATTCTGATCCTCTTGGATATTTGGAACCCAGCATTCTTTCGCAGCGTACCCTCGAGGATACGGGGTCATTGAGGATTAGGGGTCAGGCCTTTCAATCTTATCAATCTTTCTCAGTCTTCTTTTCTTATCTTATAGGATTCTGCTAGTTGAGTCATAATTTCGAGGTCAGGCATTACGCTAGTGAACGTAATCGTGCTCAGGAACTTGATCGTGTTCGTGTTAGTTTCGGACAATTCCCCTACCCTGCCCTCGTTCGTGCTCGTGGTCCGTGATCGGGATTCATGCTCTCCTGAACTGCCTCCCCCAGATAATTAACTCTATAAACAGCTCTCTATAAAGACCAGTAGTCTAGTGCCAGTGGGCAGGGATTGTCAATTTCATGGTCTTTTTGAGGCAACCCTAGCTGTATCCACTGATTCCAGCTTCGTGCCCGATCAGCGATGGCTTTTTGGCTCAAAACTCTTACATAAGTGGCGTGTTTTGGCTACTATCCTCAATAGCCAGGGTAAGGGTACTTGGGCTGGACCAAAAAGTTTGTTAAAAGAGCTGCTATGCCCTTACTCTTGCTGATAGTGGACTCGCCTTTTGTCCTGCATAAGGTT
>JAPUKJ010000313.1 GCA_027295705.1 Ignavibacteria bacterium
CTCAGTGGTGCTCATATGACCATCTTTCCAAAGATCGTCAATCTCCTTAAAGAGAAAGGTTTCGATGATGTGTTGCTCTTCGGCGGAGGCATACTTCCAGATAATGATATTGAAGAACTGAAGAAGCTCGGAGTTGGCGAACTGTTCACGCCGGGCGCGTCAATGCAGGCTATCGTGGAGTATGTCAAAAAATGGGTTGAGCAAAATCGAAGCTAACCCACCACTGGCACTAAAAACATCCCGTGCCTATCTGGGGAACCTTTTCGATCGTTTTGTCTAGAGAGAGCTAGTTGCCAGAAGCGAGTTAGAAAAGGCAGGTGTTAGACCTTCGAAACGTTTACTGCTTGGAGCCCTTTTGTACCTTGCTCAACTTCGAATTGGACAGCTTCCCCTTCTTTGAGACTTCTGTATCCCTCCCCGCTGACTGACTTGAAGTGCACAAACAGTTCTTCGCCGCTCTCCCGCTTTATGAAGCCGTACCCTTCGCGTTGTTAAACCACTTGACGGTTCCTGTTTCCATAAATGTGTACCTTATCATTATGGATGACTAGAATATGACACCTTCCCGACCCATCAAACGACTGGCTCACATTTAAGTCCTGTTCCCCGTCCACTCTGCTTTTCGGTCAGATCGTTCCTCACAGCCGTCAAGCTGGAAACGCATCCAACAACAAAAACAGACGGTGTTCCGTTGCTCATGTCAAAATGCTAACAAACCCAAGTGATAAACGCAAGGAGTCCGGTTCACTCATCAAGCCAGATGCCGAATTCTTGCGGGTAGGCCTCTTTTTCTTCCAGAATCTCATGTTCCGGCATGTCAACCGTCAATATTGTGATTCCCTCAGGTGTGAAGGGGAACAGATCATCTACTGAAAATATCGCGCGAAATTCCTGGGGGAGAAAAAAGGGGATGAATTTTCCGGAGAATTCATCGAGACGGCGAAGATAAAATTGGATATTTTCGTCCGGAAAGTTCGGGTCCCAGTCTTCTATTGGCTTGCAGTTGTCCGAAGTTCGCGGATTTGGGTCGTTCCCGGTCACGTAGTAGGCTATCCTGTCCCCCTGCCTGGGCCGCTTGCCTGCGGTGAGCGCTACCTCGTACGCAGCACTTCGGTTTCGTTTTCCAGCTTTAACGTCGCTCGTGTATGTTGCTAAGGAGTCCTTTAACGTTTCCACGCGGGCGAACTCCTTCGCATCTAGCTTACGATCTTGAATACGCTGGCGAACGTGCGTGTACACATTGTGAAGTCCCGCAATGTCGTTGTTCAGGAGACACTCAATGCATTGGGCTATGTAGGTTCGTCCAAATCGCTCCATACTACGAGAAGTGAGTGATGATCCTTTTATTCTAATAGCGCCATCGTAACCAAGGAGTGCATAGTTCTTTTTCTTGTAGCTCAGCATTTTCCTGCACCTGCCATCGAGTGTAATCGTGATGCCCTCCGGCATAACGCTCGAAAGCCTACTTACGAACTGTTGCTCTGCCTTTTCGTCGTTCACCTTTCCAGGTGGAACGAAAAAGACCCCATCGGTGTCAACTTCGATAACCCGGCCTCCTTCGGACTGTATGTGGGCGATCATCTGACGCAAGAGCATCTGGCCTGTTTCGGTGACCTCATCGGCTTTTGAGTAGTCGTTAAACAATGCGCGATGGTAAGCCAAATATCCATAAAACGAATTGATAAGAATCTTTAAGGACGATTGCATAGCGTCAAGGCGGGACCTTTCTTGTGGTTCCTCCTTTTTTTGCAGCGTGTGCTTGATCTGTATCCTCAGCGAGGTGAGATCTGTCAGCAATAAACTAAATATCCCAATTACATCTGAAGACGGACAGATCCCCCTGTTAATCATTATTGAAGGATAGAGCGATTCGACATCAACGTGGAGAACCGGTCCCAAAATGCCGACCACAAGAATGTCGGTGTAGCCGCCACTTCTTTGTATTCCTTCAGCAGGTTTGGGTATAGAGTGTTTTTGTCTCAGATACTCCCGGACCATTAGACTTTCAATCTTACTTGCCGATCCCATGCGCACCACCTGACTGTAATTGAAGGGAAGCATCTGAGTTAGATAGAATGAAGTTCCTGACAACAGCTCGCTTAGACGTCTTGTTTCGGTGACATCATCAAGAGCGTAAACCATCAGGGGATGAACATCATGATCCCAGTGCCATGAGATTCTATTTCCTTCGATGTACGTTCGATCGGGTGCCGCAAAACCGAAATACTGCGCGGCGTACTTCAAGCCGTAACTCTCCATGTCTCGTTTTGCCATATCGTAATTCTGTACGAGGAGCAACGTATCAATGATGTGTCGTCCCGCAATGTCAGTTGCACCGTATTCAAAAGGGCGCTCCGAGGATGGTGTGCGAGCATCTAATGACTTCGGTACTGAGCCATCTCTCCCAACAGTGAATGCGACACTGTTGAGTTCGCAGCGTTTCAGAATGTACGGGAGATCGAAGCTATAGATGTTATGTCCTTCAATGACGTCAGGGTCTTTGTCGCTTATGATTCGTACCAAGTTTTCCAGCATCTCTTTTTCTGTTAGCTTCTTGCCATCGATGAGGTGTTGCCATCCGCGGTTGTCGGAGAGTGCGATCAGTATAATGCGATCTCCTGGTCGGTTTGCATTGCTGAATCTATAGCCTGATGACGCATACGTCTCTATGTCGAGCTGCAGACGATGAACGTCATCGAGCGTCATTCCCTTGAAGAGCGTTCGACCAGTCTGCAACAGGTACTGAGAAACGGGATCGGAATAGGTGTGAACGATATCCAAGTCATTATAGTTTTCGACCTTTGTCAGCGCAGTCCTATTGTGCCGATCAAGCACAAAGCGAATCGCTTCCCACATGGTCGACCATCCTTCGAACGCACATACATATTGGTAAAATGCTTCGCCTTCAAGTTTCTTTACCCAGTGCTTCGGCGCGAAACCATCGATGTACTCCTTGTCTGCAAGAAAGACAAATGGGTAAAACTGTTCATCTTGGTAACGGACACCCGAGGACTCCCGAAAATAAACACGCATCGTGCTGTCATCTTTTTGTTGCACAGCGACGATGCCCTCGTCAGTGTTATGGCCAAATGGGAGGGGATTCATCCCGCAAATTCATCTCTTCTTTTTGGCGTTTCTCTCAAGGAAGGGAGTCAGCAAGTCAATAGGGATAGGGAAGAGGGTGGTAGAATTCTTTTCTGCCGCCACCTCAGTCAATGTCTGCAAATATCGGAGCTGAAGAGCCATCGGGTGATCCTCCATAACCTGCGAAGCCTCTGACAATTTCTTCGCAGCCTGAAATTCCCCTTCTGCGTGAATGACTTTTGCGCGGCGATCCCGTTCCGCTTCCGCTTGCTTGGCCATTGCTCGTTGCATCTCAGCGGGCAGATCGACGTGCTTCACCTCTACGTTTGATATCTTGATGCCCCAGGGCTCGGTTTGCTCGTCAATAATCCTCTGGAGTTGCCTATTAATCTTCTCACGTTCAGCGAGCAGCTCGTCAAGCTCAGATTGGCCCAGGATACTTCGCAACGTGGTCTGTGAAAGCTGTGACGTTGCAAAATGATAGTTCTCAACATCAACGATTGCCTTGTCGGGGTGAACCACTCGAAAATACACAACCGCGTTTACCTTGATAGAGACGTTGTCCTTTGTGATGACATCTTGCGGCTCGACGTCCATGACGACCGTCCTCAGGCTTACCCTCACCATTCTATCAACCAGGGGGATCAGTAAGATTACACCGGGCCCCTTCACGCCAATCAGTCGACCAAGGCGGAAAATCACGCCCCTGTCATACTCGCGCAAAATGCGTATTGCGTTGGCGAGGATTATCACCAGAAAGAACACAATTACTATGAATACAGCACTAAACGCTCCCATTGAGATCACTCCTTTCGATGTTTGGTTACACAGCTTTTCTGACTGTTAGGAGAAGATTCTTGATTCGTTCGACCTGAATCTTTGTGCCCGCTTTTATTTTTCCCTCCGCGCTTGTGGCAGTCCATGTTTCTCCGTGCACATGTACCTGTCCCTCAGGATTGATATCGGTGATGGCCTGGCCCACTTCGCCGATGATTCCCTGAACGCCTGTCACAGGTTTTCGTCTATGAGCTCTGATGCCCATACCGATTACGAAAATGAAGAATGCAGCAGTAAGAATGACCACGGGGATAATGATATTCAAAGAGATTGCGACAAACTCCAAGGGTGACTGCGGATCAATAAGCATAACCGAACCAAGTAACAGTGCTATGACACCACCGATTGA
>JAPUKJ010000314.1 GCA_027295705.1 Ignavibacteria bacterium
TTTGGAAGTAGGCATTCAGTTCGGTTGTAGACCGCGGACCGTCCGCTTCGGCTAAGAAATCCAGGATCGGCTGAAAGATAAAGGTCTTGTCATCGAGGTAAGCATTGATCGCATCCAGGGCATTTTGGATAACCGCCTCATCCTTCTGCCGGTTGATCAGATCTGCATAGACGACGTTGAAGAAATCGGGGTTATATTTGAGGGCTGGCTGGATAACCTCTCGCGATGGCACCTCATCGTTCAAGATAACTTCAACTCTCGCCAGCCCCTCCACCGTGCGCAGAATGGATAGGAAGCTGTAGTTGAGGTCTTTGTTGACATAGAACTGCTTTTCGGCGTACGTCAATGTGGGTAGCAGTTCTGTTGTGACGGTGAGGAGTTGGAGCGCCATGTCTCTCGCCCCGATGTGATGCAGATTCGCGTTTTGATACCAGTCCTTGATTGACTCATCATGGGTGAAAAGGAGGGTGCTTCGGGAGAAGTAGGAATGTTGGAATGAGCCTTGTAGCGCCGCTTCCTGCCATCGCTTCGATTCACTGCGAGGAATGACGTTTGCGTGGATATTGACGCCATCTTCTATTAAACTGTAATCTCTCGGTTCGCCCTTTCCATCCCTCTGAATCAGCCAAAGGTCAATATCGGATTTTTCCCAGACCTGATCATACGATAGGCTTCCCCCAAGAATGGCGGCAATAATGTTCCGATCCTTTTTGACCTTAGCGATCAAATCATCCAGTGCGCCCCGATAACGTCTTTCAACAGCCTCTTGTGATTCCATGGTTCGCAGATCTCCTTTCCAGATGGACATACCACTATACCACATATTTGTTAAGTGTTCAAGGAGAAATTTATGTCAAGAAATGCGTCCTATTGAATTATGGATCTATACGCGTTTAGAAGATGACTCGTTTCGTTTTCTCATTCTCCTAAATCCCCATTTTTCAGAAAAATTCATGCTAGACTTCGCAGAATTGATGATGGAATTAAGCGCTTGGCAATTTCGCGGGCTGCGGCCGGTAGCTTGACAATATCTATGTCAGGTGTTAAACTAGAGTTCAGTTGCTGCACACGTAAATACAGTTAGCCGAACATGCCAGCTCATTACCCCGTATTACCCAGCCTTTGGCGCAATATTCAACCTGAAACCGTATATCAAACGAGAGATGCTCGGAAAGTTTCTTTCAGCAGGAAGCAAGTCCGACTAGGGAGCCGTCAGGATGCAAGAGGGAAGCATATACAAGTGATTGAAACGGGTGATGTGTTCCCGGCAGGTCATCAAGGGCTCGTGCCCTCCGAACTCGCAGGCTATGACCGAAAAACAAAGGTGCTAGGGCAGGGAGGCGATCGCCGTTATCATGGCTACTTTACGGAAGATGGAACGTTACACTTTCCGGGTGTAGTGACAAGCCATTGATAGAGAGGAAGTATCATGAATGTTAGCTTAAATAATCACCCAGTTTGGGATGAGTTTGATAAGGTATTAACCCAAATTGATGTGAAGGCACTTGTAATGGAACATTTAGCAGCCTGCAATTACAAAGTGAATGGTTACTGGGATGAGGATGAGTTTTATGAAGAAATAGCTTTCGTTAGCCCTCTACGTGTAGAGTTAGCAAATAGCTCTGTCGGTAAAACTCAGATAGACCATCACAGCCATCGCTGGGTGCGCCTTCAATTTTCGCTCAAACTTGATACGTCTGCTTCAGAAGCTGAGCAGCCCAGTGACGATGAAGAGATCGGTGAGTTGACGCTTGTTTTGGATTCAGCGTGGAGAATCGTTGATGAGAATTGGGTGATTGATGTGCAATCCCCCTTTGTTACTGCCAAAAAGGCACAGAATGGCTGAAAGCAGAATTACAGCTTTGCAGAGTTTGTCGCGGAAATGGAATAAGAACTCATCCCCCAAACCCTGACGATATGCCGAACCACGCCCCCAACCCGCGTAGATCCACGGCGCCGTCGCGCATCTCTCCCGTAGCGAACCGCCCAGCCATTTGCGCCTTGATCCGGTCCGTCATTTGAAAATCGACTCCGATGGTGAACTGCCAGACCGTCGATTCCCCTTCGTCCTTTTCATTTGCCCTTGTGGACTGATATTCGGCACCCCCATGGATCTGAACAATGGGTGAAGTCTTGTAGCCGCCCCAAAGCGCGATTTCCCGCCGGTTGCCATTCGTGTTGAAGAACTCCGCGCTGAGTTCATCTGCGGTGGTTCGGAAGTGATTTTTGCCGCGTAAGAATTCCCGGTGCATAAGCTCGAATTGGGTTACCCGACCGACCCAACGCACGGTTGACTCGATCCGCATTTCGTCGCCCTGCTCGAACCAGATCTGATCGTCGAAGCGATCGGCGCCGTACCTCGTATAAGTGAGATTGCTTTGCCAAGCGATTCGATTTCCGTCCCAGCGGGCGCCAACAGCAGCCTGAAACTGATTTCCGGGCTCGTAATGTGGGGCGCCTTCCATGACGTCGTAGCTTCCCTTGTGTAGGTGACTCACGCCACCGCTGAAAACTAAGGAGGCGATGGGTTGCGTTGCAGCGGCGGCGAGATGGAGATCGACCCCTTCCCCCAAACGGTTCACCGGGAATCCCAAGACTTCCGAATAGAACTGGTTTGCAATATCAACTTCCAAAGGGGATAACAGATTCTTGCCGGTTGGCACCGAGACCCCGGTAGTCAATCGCACGCGACCTTCCGGGAATTCATAAGCGAATTTGAGTTTCGCATCCCCCACTCCACTCAAGCTGTCGTCTACCTCGCCTGCGTCGAAGCGCATCGTCGCGTTGGATTGGGAGACGTACAGCCACATATTCGGTGAGAGGGCAAGTTTTCCAAAGATCGGGAGGGCAACCTGGCTCAATCGCTCCTCAACCGCTTCAGGTTCGGAGGGAGTGAGTTTCCATGTCTGAAAGATGAGCGTAGAGCGGAATGTGTTTGGGCTTCGCCCAAAGGATGTCTCGGCAAATGACTTGCCCGACATTCCGCAGTAAAGGCAGGTTATTATGAGTATGATGCGTGCTGCACGATGTGTAGAACGTAAAATGTAGAACGTAAAAGGACGCATTTCACTTTGCCCGATCACCTTAAGTTGATGCAGCTATTTCCATTGGACTCTGATCGTTAACGCGCGATCCGTTCCCGGAAAATGTTGATTGCCATTTCCACGAACCGGCTGCGGTTCACCTACGGCCATAAAGCCCTGACCAAGCTGGATGTCGATCCGGTCCAAAAGGGCTTGACGCGACATAACTGACAACTCCTCATGGAGGAACGACTTTTCCAGATCATCGAGCCCAACCGCTTT
>JAPUKJ010000315.1 GCA_027295705.1 Ignavibacteria bacterium
AACGACATTTCGGGTTCGTCGTTCTCCAGTGCATTACCCCCATTTTTTCTCGGATCGTCGCTCACTTGACGTGGGCACTAGTTTCTTTGGAGTATCTCGTCTTCGTAGGGTAACTCCACCGAGAAGTTGCTTAGCGTTGTACCCATGTAGTAGTATCCCTGTTCATGAATGGACTCGTCATTGAGATAACTCAGGAATGAAAGGAATCGGCACCCAGCATGAAGTCTGACGCAATATGTGGCCAGTATAGGTTCTCTATGCTGTTTGTAATTCTGCGTACAATGGGAATCTCAGGCACAGCTCTTTGACTTTTTCGGCGACGGTTACGTGTACATCTTTCCTTTCAATATTGGAAATGACCTCGTTTATCAGTTCGCCGATAAATTCCATCTCAGTTTCCTTCATTCCTCGCGTCGTGAGCGCGGGGGAGCCAATGCGTATGCCACTGGTGATCATAGGGCTTTTGTCGTCAAAGGGGACAGCATTTTTGTTCAGTGTGATCCCAGCTTCGTCAAGTGCTTCCTGGGCATCTTTGCCTGTTACATTCCTGTTGCGTAGGTCAATCAACATCAGATGGGTTTCTGTCCCGCCTGAGATGACGAAGTAGCCAAGCGAGATCAGCTTGTTTGCAAGGGCCTGGGCATTCTTGATTACCTGCTTCGAGTATGTTTCAAACTCAGGCTGCAATGCTTCTTTGAACGCCACGGCTTTTCCAGCGATCACGTGCATTAGCGGTCCGCCCTGAATACCAGGGATTACCATCGAGTCCAGTAATTCGGACATCCTCTTTGTACGTCCTGACTTGGGCGCGACAATGCCGAATGGGTTGTCAAAGTCCTTTCCCATTAGGATCAAGCCGCCCCGAGGGCCGCGCAGAGTTTTGTGAGTCGTTGATGTCACAACGTGGCAATGAGGTAGCGGGTCGTCGAGAAGTTTCTTGGCTATCAGTCCAGCTGGATGAGCAATATCGGCAAAGAGGAAAGCACTGACCTTATCCGCAATCTCCCGGAATGTCTTGTAGTCAATGTTACGCGAATACGCGCTCGCGCCGACAGTGATCATTTTTGGCTTCTCACGTTTAGCAAGGGTCTCGACCTCGTCGTAATCTATGCGGCCAGTGGTTTTGTTCACACCATACGCAACGAAGTCATAAAATTGCCCGGAGAAGTTGACAGGCGACCCGTGGGTCAGATGCCCGCCGTGAGAGAGGTTCATACCCATGAGCTTGTCGCCCGGTTTAACTAGAGTGAAGTACACAGCCATATTAGCCTGAGATCCCGAGTGCGGCTGCACGTTGGCATACTCGGCGCCAAACAAATCCTTGACGCGATCACGTGCAATGTCCTCGGCGACGTCGACAAATTCACATCCGCCATAGTACCGCTTCCCGGGGTATCCCTCCGCGTACTTGTTCGTTAGAGGCGTACCGACAGCTTCAAGGACTGCAAGGCTGACAAAGTTTTCAGAAGCGATGAGTTCGAGCTTGGTATTCTGCCGATGGATTTCATTTCGTATGGCAGCCGAGATTGCGGGATCGAATTGCTCTAGATGTGTTATGGCTGCCGATTGTGTTTCTGGATCATCGTGCATTTTATTCCTCTTGAAAGCGAACAAACCAGAGCTCGCCAACGTTTAGTGAAAGCGAAATCCTGAAAATGTTGTCCTTGATAAGGTTGTGGCTTGTGGTTCCCCTTTGGCCATATTCAATACCCACGTTGAGTCGTGTCGAGCGGGTAAGCGGCATTCCAAAGCCGCCTGTAACCCCCCACTCGTTAATGGGTTCTCCGTTGATCTTGTAGTATGTTGAGATAAAATAAAACCCCAGTCGGTAAGCGAACTTATTAAGCCAAGAAGCGTTGAATTCCCGAACCGGGAGGCGTTCTGCACCAAGGCCGAAACGATAGCTGTTGCGTATCTCAATGGGATTGACTCCGTTAAATTCAGCGGTCTTCCAGGGCTGCGCGTAATAATCAGCAGCAAACAGGAATCGTTTGCTTGGCTGATAAGCAACGCCGAACCCATATGCAATCGGGACTACCAATCTTCCTTTGAAAACCTCAGAACTATCACGCTCGCTCTGGAATTCGTATGCAAGCTGCCGTTTAGTGTTAAGATTCCCTCGGGAATTAATCACGAACCCGATTGAGAATGGTCGGAGTGATTCACTGATATTCCCGAGACTGGTAAATAATCCTCCCAGACTCACTGTAATCCCGTTTATGTTCGTGGTTTCTACGGTCTTGCCTCCTGCAAACGATGTCGAGGTAGGAGTGAACGTTCGGGAATTATCGAGCGACCCAAAAAGATAGTTGAACGATGCACCGAATGAAAGGTCAGTTAGTGGAGAATATGACAATCCGACTTGCCCTTTCCCCAATCCTCCGCTTCCCAGGTGATTGACTGTGTAGTCAATTCCTTCTTCTGTGCCGGTCGTGAAGATGTTGTATCTGACATTGCTGTATGGTGTGAAGCCGCCAACAAAGACGATACCATGGGCCGGGGAAATCGGAATTGCAAGAAGCACGCCATTGAAATCACCGTTCGCTAGGTAGATCGATTTGTTTCCGTCCGTTGAGTTAAAGCCTTCATATAGGAAACTTGCTTCAAGGCGTGTACCTTGAATCCGGGCCCATGTTGCAGGGGAGATACTGTTAACATAGTCTGCAGCGGGCAGACCGATACCGGTATAGCCCATCCCCGCGCTGCGCACATTTGCTGCGTAACGTAGATCCCCAATCCCAAATGTAGAATAATTTGAGCCTCCGTCCTCTGATAGTGCAGCAGATGTCACGAAGATTGCAAGCGCGAGAGTCGAAATCTTTCTCACAGCTTCTCCTAGTTCCTTTCTGTGGTGTACACCACGATCAGTCGTGGCCTCAGCGAAGGGTCACTCGCTGTTTGGTTGTAAAATGCATAGAGGTCGAAGCTGCTGAACTCGCTCAGGTTTGTTGTTCGCAAGAGAAAACCATTATTTGTGCCGTTCACCCATAACTGTACTGCACCTCTTGCATCAAACGAAAATACGTTAGATGATGTGGCCTTCGATCCAAGTAAACCAACGTTTTCAAATGAATTATTGTCTGTGCTACTTGTCAGCAAATGCGCGGCAACGGTCTCATCACCCGTGAACTTTGTAATCTTACTCGCAGCGGGGTTTAGTTCCAGCAGCATCTGCGCGCTGTTGATAATGGCACCGACTGGAATAGACGTAATATCAAAACTGAGCGTGCTCCGGTATACCACACCAGATTGAACATACATCAATTCCGGATTCGAGTTCAGGTTGTCGATATTTCCGACAAATGTGTCGAATCCGGATAAGTAGTTTGTTGTGTCGAGCGGTGTACCTGTCCGGTCACCTGCAATCACTTCGACAGTGGGATAAAACTGTGTTGAATCGAATAAGAAGGCATGTATGCCACGCACAACGTTCGTTGTTGGCGTGGGGACTAAGATGAGACCGTATTGGGTGAAGGTGTTTGGCTGCAGCCACTGACGCACCATTGCTGTGTCAAGACTGACAACAATCAGCTGCGTGTCAGATTCAACACTGCCCAAGTAAGGATCGCCGGTTGGTGTGCTCTCAAAGAAGCCAGACTGGACACTATCCCATTGCAAGGTCGTCTGACTCCAAGCTCTAGTAATCTTGTGGGCAGTGAATCCAAATGAAGCAGCCGAATCACCACACCAGGACACTGCGCGCAAGGTAAGTTTTGCTGAGAGCACTAGAATCGTGTCCCTCTGTGGGAACTGAAATTGCAGCGGATAAAATGCTTCATAGTTGCCAGTCTTGCCGAGTAGATTCACGCGGCCGTTCATTGGGAGAAACTGCTTAAACGTGGAGCTACTGATCGCGTGCAACGTATCCCTACGGATTTGCACATCAGTACCGATAAACTGATTGCCAACGGAATTTGTCAGTGATACTTCATCGCTGCAGCCTATGAGGACGGCCGATAATGCAATGAGGGCAATTAGATGAAAAGACTCTTTCTCACCACATCTCCTCCCTTCAATCATTCGGGCGTAGTTCTCCCTCACTTTTCCCCAAAATGAATTCGACTGCTTCCTTAATTGATGGAGCCACAAAATCGATGTCAATATTCTCACGTTTGCACTTTTCAAGGGACGATTTCCCATAACCGGTCAGTACCAGTATCGTAGTTGCACCAACTGCTGCACCTGCCTGGATATCTGCAACTTTGTCTCCAATGACAAATGACCGCGCAAGATCAATTCCGAATTCTTTCCTCGCTCGGATGAGCATACCAGGTTTTGGTTTGCGGCACTCGCATTCTACGTTGTATGGATCAATGCCAAACGCGGGATGGTGGGGACAATAATAAATGCGGTCGATGTGTGCTTCATTCTGTTGTAAATCGTGTTCCAATCTGTCGTGAATAGGCGCTAGATCTGCTTCTGTCAAAAAACCTCGCGCAACCCCTGATTGGTTCGAGATAACATTGGTGATAAAGCCGCTCTCATTGAGCTTTCGGATTGCTGGGGCGGCACCATGTATCAGATGTACATCATCCGGAGTACGAACGTAGTCCATCTCTTCAATAAGTGTCCCATCGCGGTCGATGAAAACGCCGATGCGATTATCCCTCACTTCTTTGTAATGCTCCGATAGAGCCGTAGGTATTTCTTTGCAGAAGATTCCCAGGAAAAGTCCTTGGCCATCCCGTTCTTGATGATCTTTTTCCAGTTGTGTGGGTCATTGTACATTTGAACAGCACGTTGTATAGCCTGGAGCATCTCTCTGCTGTCATACTTCTTGAACTTGAAGCCCGTTCCTGTGCCTGTAGTAGGGTTGAATTCCTGAATTGTATCGTCCAGTCCTCCAGTAGCACGGACAATGGGAACTGTCCCATACTTTAGACTATACAATTGGTTCAGGCCACAGGGTTCGTACCGTGATGGCATGAGAAACATGTCGCTTCCCGCTTCGATCAAATGCGCAAGTGCATTGTTGAAAGAAAGATCAACAGCAATGTTCTCAGGATATGCTTTCGCCGCGCTCTCAAACATCTTGTGATAGGGCTTTTCACCTGTCCCCAAGATGACAAAATGCAGCCGTAATTTCATGATTTCATCGATAACTTCACGAATGAGATCGAATCCTTTCTGGTCCGCCAAGCGTGAGATAATGCCAAGAACAGGGATTTTCTGATCGAACGTAAGCCCCATCTTTGCAAGAAGAGCCTTCTTGTTTTCACGCTTCAATTCGATTGACTTGAAGTCATACTTACGTGGTATGAATTCATCAACCGAAGGATTCCACACAGAATAGTCAATGCCATTGATGATCCCTGTTAGATCGTTCTTGCGTTTGTTCACAACATCCTGTAGCCCGAAACCGTATTCCTCGGAGCTCCGTATCTCTTCGGCATATTTTTCACTGACTGTAGTGATTGTGTCTGCAAACACCAATCCGGACTTCAAGAGATTCATGTTATTCTCTGCTTCCAGTCCCTCTTCAGAGAAGAGTTCCGGGGGAAGGGAGGTCTTTGAAAATGAAGATTTTGGGAAAACCCCTTGATACGCCATATTGTGTATGGTGAACACTGTTCTGATGTTCTTATAAAATGGGTCGCGCTTGTATATTGTCTTGAGATAAGCAGGCACAAGTCCGGTCTGCCAATCATTGCAATGGATGATGTCTGGTTGCCAACCCATCTTCTTAAGCACTTCCAGCACCCCTCGGGAGAAGAAAATAAACCGTTCGTCATTGTCCGGATAGTCTTTCATTGTTTCTGGATGAACATATAATCCTGAACGCCCAAAGAGGGCTGGATTATCAAGAAAATACACCTGTACTTTAATATGGTTATTTGAAATGAAGGAGGACTTCACATTCGCAAGCATGGATTTGGCACCGACTGGTACTTTGATCTCTCTCAAACGCGTCATGTTGTGGAGCTTCGATTTGCGCTCATTGATACTCCCGTAGCACGGCATTATTATACGGATTTCGTGATTCAACTCCTTTATTGATTGAGGAAGAGCTCCTGAAACATCGGCGAGGCCTCCAGTCTTAGCGAAAGGGTCAACTTCACTGGATAGAAACAAGACGTTTAATGGTTTTGCCATGTTAGGATGGACTTGAGATAAGGGAAGAAGGGTAACATAAGGCTTTGAAATTTAACAACTTTTGGGCTGATAATCAAACAATACTCTAAGCCTGTATGAACTGACAAAAAGAAACATTCAGCAATTTCCGGACGGACATGCGTAACAAAATACGTCTTGACAATGAAGGGGATGATCTCTATATTTTAATCGAATACTTGAGACAAGTCACATGGAGTTCGGCCTATAGGATCTGTTCGGTTAGAGGTTTTGACAGGAGAACCAAGTTAGAGTTTCTCTTGTTTGATTGTTGAGTGGGTGTGCAGATGGGAGCTCGTAATCCTTTAGCGAACAGAACTAACGAAAGGCGGTAACTCCACTTTTTTTGCCGCCGAATGGTAGTTTTAACATTCGGTTTTTTTGTCTTAGCATGTTATACAATGGTGTCTTCATGCCGCTGGGGGTAAAGCGTTTCACGGTCGTGGCTTCTGCAATATTTGCGGCTGCTTCACATGCTCAGCATGCGGATCGGGAGGTGTCCGTCCTTCGATCTGATGAACGCTCACTAGTCTTTGAGTACCGACCTCAATATACTCCTCAGACCACAATTACTGAAGGGAATAAAGAATTCACGTTGTTTGATTTCGTCGGTTCAGTTTCCACAATAACTGAGCAGACGACTGGCAGTCCTGATCTCGGGCATCGGATGCTCCCCGTAGGCTTCCCGTCTAAGGAAGGCAATACCGTGCAGGTCATTGCGGCCGAGTATGAGGACGTTCCAAACATCATGGTAGCTCCGGTCCC
>JAPUKJ010000316.1 GCA_027295705.1 Ignavibacteria bacterium
ATCATAGCAGTTCTTTTGTTGTCAATTCTGTTGGGGAACACGGCGTGCGCCCACGACGATGGTAATCCCGTTCACGTTGTGAAAGTAAATCAGAGCTCCTCGAACCGTGGTTGGCTTGGAGTCTCCATCCAGGACATGACACCAAGTCTCGCTAGCTCCATGGGCATCGAGACTGAAGAAGGTGCACTGGTCAACGAGGTGATTGAAGAAAGTCCGGCAGCATCCGCAGGAATTTTGGACGAAGACGTTATCGTTGAGTTCGACGGCAGAAACATCTATGATGCCGACGACCTGATGCGAGCCGTTCGCAGAACCAAATCCGGCAAGGAGGTCGACGTTGTCGTGATGAGAAAAGGGGATAAGAAATCTCTCCCGGTGACAGTCGGCAAGTACCCACGCAAACATAAAAGCTACTCGTATTCTTTCCGCACCCCCAAGGCTCCGCGAGTGCACGGATTTGGAAGTCATCGCATGTATGGGCTTCGACTGTCGGAGCTCAACAAGCAGCTCGGCGAATACTTCGGAGCACCGAAAGGCAGAGGAGTGCTCGTCGAAGAAGTCGAGGAGAAAAGCGCAGCTGATGAGGCTGGCTTCAAGGCTGGTGATGTCGTCATCAAGGCAGGAGACAAAATTGTATGGGACATTGAAGATATCTGGGATGGTCTGGCAGAGTATGATAAGGGTGAAAAGGCTAACATTGAGATCCTGAGAGGTGGATCGAAGAAGACACTATCTCTCGCGGTCGAAGGTGGAGGCCATTACCGGTTCCATTTTGACTGCGGGTCCGGATGCAATTGGTTCAGAGGCCAATTCTTCATTCCCGACGATCTTGAGAGATTGGAGGAGGAAATCCGAATCCAGCTGGAAGAAATCCAACCTGAGTTGAAAGATCTGGAGATAGAGCTGAATCGAATCGGAAAGGAATTGAAAGAGCGCCTTCGGGAGCTACCTGAAATGATCAAGATAAAAACGAGAACTGTACACACAATTTCGAGTTAGCAAAAACCGGGGAGAGCGATCGCTTGCGTTCTCCCCTATCCCTCCTCACCTTGGAGCGACAAAACTCGAGCGGACCTGCACAGTACCACGCCTCCAACAATCCAAAAAACGTCCTTGACTTTTGTTGAAAGAGGAACAATCTTTTTGCACTAGCCCTCCGCAATCGCCAGCGGCGTGGGGAGGAGAATCGAACTTGGCTTTGCGATTCTGGCGACATCAAACAATTAGAGGAGTGTGCAACACTCAACGGCCAGAATCGCACTGGAATGACGGTTTGCCCGATCCTGGCCGTGTGTTGCGATTGCGGAAAGTTCTTTGGTTACTTTCTTCAAAGAAAGTAACAAAATGGATTGTACATTGGGATTGAGGGCGGACATCCACGCCAGCTACCACGCGGCACACGACGCTCGACTGATGGGAACAAAAAGAAATCAAAAGGTGAGCGGCTAGAACTAACAGCTCACGTTTGCTTTTCATCGTCTTCACACGCCGCAAGGCAAAGATCCGCATCATCTCTGCTCGTGACATGCACAAGGATGAAAGGAAGGTGTATCTTGAAAAAGCTCAAAGAGATTCCAAAGTTTAGATCGTTGGCACAAGAGGAAAAGTTCTGGGCCACTCACGACTCCACTGACTACATCGACTACTCAAAAGTCGAACTCGGGTTCTTTCCTGAACTGAAACCCTCCAGCAAAACGATCTCCATTCGGCTTCCGGAATCTCTCGTTGAAGCCATAAAGCTTCTCGCCAACAAGCAAGACATTCCCTATCAGTCTATGCTCAAGATTCTGTTGGCTGAAAAGGTTCGCGAAGCCTTGAACCTTCAATCTGGAAAAGGCACCGCCGCATAACAGAAAATCACATCGAAGGTTATTGAGGAGAGAATAATCAGTCAAGAGTCGAGGAAAGAAGGAGAGATCGTGGAGAAGATGTTCTCCCCTTTTTCTACCCATTCTGCCAGAGACTCCCCTGCCACAAGCCACTGCGCCTCGTTGTCTCGAAAGCTCACCTAACATATCTTGTAATACCGTTAACTTTCGCATATTTTGCTACAACCTTCTTTTCAGTACCTAAGTCTAACAAATTGAAGCCAAGAGGCCTCCAATTACATGACATCCACCGATAACGAGTTAATCCAGGCGGCCCAGAGGGGTGATATGGTGGCGTTTGAGCAGCTCGTATTCCGTCATGACAAGCAGGTGTTGTCGATTGCGGCAAGGTACGTCACGAGGGCCGAAGATGCCAAGGATATATACCAGGAAGTCTTCATTCGGGTTTACCGAGGTCTACGGAAGTTCAGTTACCGCAGTGAATTCGCAACGTGGCTCCATCGCATCACCACCAATGTATGCCTGACGCATAGGACGAAGCAAAAAAAAAACATTCACGTGTTACTGAATGATGGATACACAGAAGATAATGCGCAAACAAACCCGTCACATCATGCAACAACAAATGAAGCATTACCAGACGAACAGGCCATGGCTTCAGAAATCTCTGCACATGTACAAGCCGCGTTGGAATCCCTTCCGCCAAAGCAGAAACTGGTGTTTACACTTAGGCATTATCAAGGTTACAAACTGAACGAAATTGCTTCCATGATGAACTGCACCGTGGGAACGGTCAAACGATATCTATTCATGGCAACGCGGCAGATGCGGCAGCTACTGAAAGAAGTGTACGACTGACCCAGAGATTTAGGGTAAGTTAGTCTTGAGTAAAGGAGAACCGCAATGAATCACTCACAATACAAAGAATGGCTCCAGCTCCTGCTCTACAATGAGCTCAATGAAGATCAACGTATCACCTTGGAAAAACATTTGGATTCTTGTAGTGGGTGTCGGACTGAGCTTGAGGATCTAAAGAAATTTCACTCCGTCCTTGTGCAGCACAAGTCCATTGAACCTAGCGAGCAACTGCTAACGGAAGCACGTCAAGAACTGCGTGGTGCTCTCCGCATTGAGCGGTCGAGACGATCATTCTGGGAACGACTTTTTTCGGACGCGTTTCGCCCCATTCTTCCGGAATACAAGGTTGCTTTCGCTGGGGTTGCAACATTGGCACTTGGCATGGTGATAGGCTATTATGCATTCTCTCATGACAGGTCGGAGCAAGTGATCCTAGAGCAAGCGCCGATGGCTGACTCATTCATGGATGGGGACACCCGCATTAGCAACGTGAGGTTTATCGATTCTGATGCAAGTGATGGCGAGATTGAATTCACGTTTGAGGCAAGCGCTCCAGTGCGCATTAAAGGAAGCATGAATGATGGGCAAGTTCAGAGGGTCCTTTTCCACGCCCTTCTCAACGAAAAAAACCCGGGAGTCAGGCTACACTCATTAAATGCGATCTCGACTCAAGCACTCACCGTTCCGGACCGGGAGGTTAAAGCAGCACTGATATTAGCCCTCACATCGGATGAGAACCCTGGTGTCCGCAAGGAAGCACTCAGAGTGCTTCAGAGTTTCCCGTTCGACAGTGAGATCAAGCAAGCATTTCTGCACGTACTCATGCGTGATGACAATTCCGGCCTTCGAATCGCGGCCATCAATAGCCTCGATTCGGCACTCACTGAAGGGCGAGGTGCAGACGAGGAATTATTAAAGGTTCTAACAGAAAAAATGCAGTCCGACAAAAACAACTACATTCGCACTCGTGCGACAACTTTCTTACGGGAGGTAAAACAACAATGAAGAACAAAACACAGATTCTCTTTGTAACGCTCTTGAGCGTTGCGCTCATCTCGGCGACAGCCTCTGCACAGGAACGACCGACAAAGACAGAATCCTTTACGGTTAGCAAAGGTGGTACGCTGGAGGTTTCCGTCGACGAGGGTGATATCCACATCAAAACATGGGGCAAAGACGAAGTCTCTGTGACAGCAAAACTCCTAG
>JAPUKJ010000317.1 GCA_027295705.1 Ignavibacteria bacterium
CATTGATAGATCCGAGTAGCTGCACACTAAAAGGGTTAGAAAAGCTAACATCATAGATATTTGTTCCGCTGCCCCCATGAAAATCAAACAACCGATTGCCAATCACCGAAGCATCATGCCCTCCACCGGTTCCATCTTCCCAAAGGAGCATCGGACTTGTCGGATCCTGATTCAAATCATATATCTTCAAGCCCGGTGCTTCCGCAAACATAAATCCATTTCCCGAAATGAAAATATTATGTGATGAATTAAATGATCCTACCACCTGAGGATTTCCAGGATCGGAGATATCCACTATGCCACCCTGATTAATTCCACCACCACCAGTAACACTATAAACATAATGCCGCCAAACTTTGACATCAAAGCCAGGTACAGAACTAACAGTCGAAACCAGCACCGGTGTGACAGGGTTGGTAACATCTACAATGTTCACTGAGCCAAACGTGCCAACAATCGCGTACTCTTTGCCGGACGTGCTGTCCACATATCCCCACACATCTGTAACATCGACAGGAATTGCAATCTGGCCAAGCAGTATTACGCTGTTTTGTGCATCGCTTTTGCTGGCTAGTGACACATGGAGCAACAATGCACTGAGCACGAACACATGTGCCGGAATTTGCCATGGTCTTCTGACGAGGAAGTTGCAGTTTTTCATGGTTGTCTCCAAAGTTTGACTTTGTTTTTGGCGTTCGTTGATTTCGATGATGCGTCAAGCAAAGTGAGGCCCTGCAAGCAGACTCCGCGAGCATGATCTCGGATGGTGTTTACTCAGAGTACAACTCTTAACGGACTGAGCTACGGTTCAACTTCGTATCGAAGAACACCCTCTATGAAAGCTTGCATCCTGCTGTAATGGCTTCCCTTCCAATAGATCCGCTCACACGACTGGCAAAGCTGAAATTCGTCAAAGCATTCCCTGACCTTTGGAGGCAGCCTGTGGACAATAATTTCCTTGCCCACTGGTTGCAACGGGCTGTTGCACCGCATGCATCTTTTAAAAGGCTCCACGGAGTTAAAGAGGTCGAACCTGTGTAGCACTTCGATAAGCTGCAAGCGCGGATCAGCTGCATGCACACAGTACCCGCGCGTAACTGTACCATCGTTGATCAGGTTCTGATCCCTGCTCAACAGAGTCCTCCCATCGTTTTTCGAAATGCTGACAAGCATGTCATCCGTGTAATCGCTCCAATAAAGCGTGTCAAATCCGAGCATACGCAGGTGAGATGCGAGCTTTCCAAGGTGGACATCGAGTACGAAGCGGATATGGCGAAGTGGGCGTGACCTGACACGTACAAGCGTGGTTATGTCGAAAGACTCGAACACGGGATAAAGACTCACCTTGTCACCGTCATTGAGAACGTGTGATAGATCGACGGATTCTCTATTTACCAAGACTAGGTCAACTTCGCTTGAGGGTACGCGTATAGCTTTCAACATTTCGTTGATCCGAATACGACCATCCACGGAATGGGCGAACGTAACCATTTTTCGCTCAGCTGGCAGATGATCGTTCAATTCGGCATAACAGCGAACGTAGGCTTGCAACATTTTCCTCACTCAATGCATTCTTCAGCTCTTACCTCAACCCGACAGTGTAATCCACCGCCGCAAACTCGCAAACGGTGAAGGCACGTCACAACTGTTTCGCTACTTCAAGGAATCTCTTATAAGGCAGCGCAGTCCAGGTTTCGGCTTTGACTGTCCCTTTAGACATTGTTATCATCGAGACCTTGGCTGCAACCTCTTGATCGGGGGCCTCATAAATATACATAAAGTCAAAAGGCCCCAGGAGCGCATAATGGTCAATCCACCTTTGCCTCAGGACACTTCGTCTTCACTTCTTCAAACCACTTCCGGCCGATTGTCTCACGTTTGCTCGCGCTGCCAAGGCTTTCAGAAGAAAGCTTGGTCAAAAGGATAAATGTGGCCATGGTAGCATCCTCCAATCAGCAAGACGAGGAACTTGAATCTTATGTCCGACCTTCTCCTACTTCAACAACAACATCTTATTGGTGTCAATAAAACTACCTGCCTCGAATCGGTAGATATATGTTCCGCTTACAACAGAAAGGCCAGAATCACTGCGACCATCCCATATCGCCTTGTGAAACCCCGAGCCCAGTGCTTGGTCGACCAACGTGCGTATCTTCTGACCTAGAACATTGTATATGGTAAGCCTCACTGTTGTCGCTTCAGAGAGTTGGTAGTTGATCGTAGTGGTGGGATTGAAAGGATTAGGGTAATTTGGGCTGACCGCAAACTCAACCGGCAGCTCATTAGAATTGCCAACGCCAGTCTGTGCTCCGGCAAAATACACAACAAAAAGCCCTGATGTCCTGTCGGAGATCAACACTTTTCCTGATGCAAAAAACGGAAACGCACCCCAAGCGCCGTCGAAGATCCCGCCAGGGCCGGGGAATGTGTCGTAATATCCCACCTCGAAGATACTGTCTGGATCAGAAATATCTACAATGCGCAAGCCATCTTTATAGTGCGAGATATACGCGTAGTCTCCTTTAATATGAGTATTATGTGCGATTTCCAGGTTAGGTAGCGCAAGATACTCATCGGATAACCTAATGGAATCAAAATTACTAATGTTCCACATCTTGACTGTTTTCCCCGCGGTCTCTTCGGTGGTCATCAAATAATTACCGTCATCGGAGAGCCAAGCATTATGAACATAACCGTTAGTAGGAATGCCAAAGCGTTTCAGCAACGTGGGAGTATCAGGCGTGCTCAAGTCGAAAATCCCCACTGTGTGGTTCGATCCTTCCGAGACGTACGCGATGTTGTCTCGCGCATAGATATCATGCGACGGAATCCCGAAGGACGATACCTGCACGGGGTTCAATGGGTCCGCGAGACTGATTACCCTAACAGATTCCGAAGAACTACCCTCTACATAAAGCATTGCGTTCGCTGTATCAATGGAGATATTGTGAGACGGAGCGAACTCCGAAAAAGAACGTACCAGAGCAGCCGAATCAGGCAGGGTTGAGAGATCAATAATCTGCAGCGCGCCGCTCGGCGCCTCAGTGACGACATAGGCAAAATGGCGATATGTTTTGATATCCTTCCAGGTTGAGAAAGAACTGGGAATAAAGGCAACCTCACCGACAGTCGCTGCC
Source organism: Ignavibacteria bacterium (assembly GCA_027295705.1). GTDB lineage: Bacteria > Bacteroidota > Ignavibacteria > UBA10030 > UBA6906 > JAPUKJ01. The sequence goes on from JAPUKJ010000317.1 coordinate 3,138, forward strand.
TCCGAAATATCAATGATGCTTGTTCCGTCGAGGACACCCAAGAGTGCGTACTCTCTACCATCAGGAGCCGTGTAGCCCCAGCAGTCGTTGTATCCAACAGAATGATAGTCGTCGACTTGAGCAAGCAGCTGTACGTTCGGACTTCCTTGCGCCAGACCAGAGGAGGGGATAATGACAAGAAGCGCAGACATTGTCACAAATTTCAGGCTGTTGGACATATCAACTCCTTCTGTGTATCCAAGGTGAAAACTCTTTGGCGAGCACTACACAATAAACTACCGACCCAAGGGGATAAAATCAACCACGAAATCGAACGGCAATTAAGGTAAAGACCTATCTTCAAAAGATAACTTGACGGTCAAGATCTATCTCTTATTGCGTGCTATTTCCAACTTTTCATAAATGAGGAGAGCAACGCGGTATGAGAGATAAGAAAAGAAGGGAGCTACCAGCACATCCACAACATAATGAACGTGCTGCCAAACAAGACCTGCTCCCACGATAACAGCACCCGCCATGAAGATAATTCTCAGGTATCGGCGCTTTGCTGTAAGGAAGAGCAGCGTCAACGTGGATGTGTGACCTGAGAAGAACAGATCCTTCGTCAATACTGTTCCTGTGCCGAGGAATTGAACAAACGGGTCCTTTAAAGGAATAATGCCTTGGGGAGCGTCAAGTGGAACTGCATACATCATTCCGATGCGGATGATCACTAAGATAATATAAGCTTGGATTGCGAGAAGCAATTGGGGGGGATGATAACTGAGTGTGGCCAAACCAAGGATCAACGCGCCGTAAATAACACCAAATGTAAGCCAGGTTATATCGTAAGCTTCAAACAATGATAGTATGGGATCAGGCAGCAGCACGCCTGGGCGTTTTTCGATTGCATCAAGAAAGTTCGACAGAGAATAGAGGACGAGTAACAGTAGAGGCAAGGTGAAAGCACATTGAGCGCGAAAGAATCTATCTTGCCATGCTGCGTTCCAAGCCACAAACCATTCTTTCTTGCTCGATACCTTATTTTCAAACACACCTGTATTTTTCACTTGATTGAATCGTCCTTACATCGAGAAGTAAATCGAACAGAAACCCCCGACAAGGTTCGCCGGGGGTTCATGACCAAGGCAGGTTACCCGCCTAGACAAACAGCGAGGTACTTCAGCAAAACCATCTTCTCAGTTTTGACGAACTTGCCTGCCTCAAATCTGTAGAGATACGTACCACTGCCTACATGCAAGCCGAAATCATTTGCACCATCCCAGACCGCCTTGTAGCGACCCTGGTTCCGCGATGCCGCTTACCAAAGTCCATACCCTCTGACCCAGCACATTGTAGATCACCAACTTTACTTCACTAGTCGTTGGTACATCGTAGTTAATCGTTGTGGTTGGGTTGAAGGGATTGGGATAGTTAAGGCTGACCGCAAATGTTGTCGACATCTAGTGTCACCAGTATGACGACTGTCGGATTCACAGGATCATTGGAACTAATGATGACGTTGGCTGTGATCGTGGTGTCATCCAAAGCTCCAGTCACACCATACAGACGAACCGTTAGGGCACCGACATCACCCGGCATAATGGTACCAGAGGTGGGTTCTAGCAAGCTAATAAATGTAATACCAGTTCCAGTAACGATCCGGTGTCGATATTGGCAACGAGAACTCCCTGACCGCTATCTCCCTCTGCCCAAACCTGCGGCGCGTTAATAAGCACACTGTCTTTCTTTTCGTTTGAGGTCCCAAGTCAGGTTTTGAAGTTCAGTCAATGACAAACGGTCTTCCAGGACGACGTATACACTAACCAGCTCGTGGTCATTTGCAGAATTCAGAATTGTTTCAAGATAGGTATCTATCTTTGGATTTTCCGCAGCATTGCTCTCTGCAACAAAGAAGAACACCGCGAACCACAAAGCAAACGCGGAGCCTAATATCCCTGTTGACATAACACTTCTCCCTTAATGCGATTAATAATTTTGTAACGCATTTACGTTGTTAGGGTAAGTGGCTTGATCAATTGATACTATTTAACCAGCACCATCTTTCGAGTTCTTACAAAACCGCCCGCCTCGAATCGGTAGATGTACGTTCCGCTCACCACTGGCAAGCCAACATCGTTGCGACCATCCCAAATTGCCTTGTGAGAGCCTGCGTCCATTGCTTCATCAACCAGTGTCCGTACCTTTTGCCCAAGAACATTATAAATAGCTAACCTGACCACACTCGCCGCAGGCAACTCATAGTTGATAGTGGTGGTGGGATTGAACGGGTTAGGATAGTTGGAACTCACAGCAATCTCTATAGGAAGTTCAATCGAACCGCCGACCGCAGTCGGTACGCAAAAGAACAAAACATAGAGGCCTGTTTC
>JAPUKJ010000318.1 GCA_027295705.1 Ignavibacteria bacterium
CCGACCCCTCCTTATCTTGCAAGGTAGGACTCACTTTTATGAATCGAATAACGTCCAACTAGTCATGTACCCGATCCACGCCATCCCTTCGTCTAGTACTCTCGTCAGCCATCCACACTCTCCTCTATGGTCTCTCCCAAGCGTCCTAGTACATTACATGAAGAATATTGACTATACAATCAAGATTAGGTAAATAGATATAATTATCAATAAATGAGGAAGTTAGAAGATTTCATTGAGGATCTCCCTTGACCATGCTTTTTCTCCACACCGAAGCTTACTTCCAAAGGTATGAATCCACAATTATGTAGGCAGCTGCTATACACACAATCCGAAGTCACTCCCCCACGCACATCCTCGCTCCAAGCTTCCAAAATTGCCGGTTCGTGCTCCCGGGAGCGTGGTCAATCGGTAACGGGATCCGTACGGGAAGAAAAGGAGCGGTTTTTACTATAACTGATACAGCATAACGTAAATTGCCACACCTGTAATGGACACATAGAGCCATATCGGCAGTGTCACGCGTGCTATGATCTTATGCTTATCAAATCTTCTCCGGAGTGCTCTAACCAATGTTACAATTGCCATTGGCGGCACCGCAGCGGCCAGAAACGTGTGGCTTATCAGAATTGTAAAATAAACTGTCCGAATCGACCCCTGCCCGCTGAAGGAGACGGATCCAACATTGTAATGATAGATAAGGTATGAGATAAGAAACAACGTGGATGTAGTAAGAGCTGCTATCATAAGAATCTTGTGCACCTTTTGCTTTCTCCGACGGATGAACACATATCCAATCAAAAGGAGAACCGTACTCGTGCCATTCAGAACCGCGTTGACTAGCGGTAGATCAGTAACATTGATCACGTAATTAGTTTCGCTTGAATCATACGCATCGAAATTCCAGCAAGAAGCAGCATTAAAGCGTATCGATCACCATAAAGAACAGGAGAGCCGGAAGGTAAATGAGGGACGCATAGAACAACCGCCTTGCAGATGCGTTCGATCTAGAAACCCAAAGTTGTAAGCCAAAGATGAGAAATGCGATTCCAACTGACAACGATCCGATGATATACACCATACCTAGGTTAGCATAGAAAGACAACAAAACAGACACAGCGATTAACGCCGTACAATAAATCAAAATCTGTCTGCTTGTGCGCAAACCGTTCCTGTCCAAAACAGCCAGCATTGGAAAACCTGCCCGCTCATAATCCTTCCGGTACATCCAAGCGAGTGAGAAGAAATGGGGCATCTGCCAGAAGAATAGAATGGCAAAGAGAACCCCCGCCTCAATCGAGATCTCATTCCTGATGGCTGTCCACCCTATTACTGGCGGCAGGGCTCCTGGTATTCCCCCAACAATCGTCGAAACCCATGTTATTCGCTTCAAAGGGGTGTAAAGAAACAGGTACGTCACTAGTGTAACAACTGCCAATGAACCAGTAAGAACATTTGCAAATAACGTCAATTGCAGAACCCCAAGAATGGCAATTGAACTACCAAACAACAATACCTCCCATGGAGCCATCCTTCCTGCTGGAAGTGGGCGATTCTCCGTCCTTCGCATATTGGCGTCGTACTCACGCTCTATGTATTGATTTAATGCACCTGCACCAGCGCCAACAAGAGCTGTTCCAAACAGTGTGTGAAGCATCAGTACAGCGGGGAAAGTCCCGCCGGCCCCGAGGTAAAGACCGCCGAGAGCTGTGATGACTGAAAGGAAGGTAAGCTCAGGTTTAGTGAGCGCAAAAAAGTCAGCAAAGCGAGACCGTTCAAGGAGCATTTCTCCCTGTGAGCTCATTCTCGACCTCATGCCCTTACTGCCTCCACTGCAAGTGCATCATGAACGTCGACCGGTGTAAACAGATGATAAGCTCTAACAGACAACACAACGCTCACACCGAGTAGTAATGCACCCGTGGCGACATGAGCAGTTGCAACCTCCACTCCCTTTCCAGTCCATACGGTGAGCGCACCTAAGAACAATTGCACAAGCAACAAAACTAGAAGGACAAGCGCTGGTTCGCGCATCTTTGGTTCAGATTTGAATGTCTTGAAAACGTGCGTAACGTTCACAAGTATCAGAACAGCAACTAAAAGGGCTCCAACCCTATGGGCAAAATGTATCCATATCTGAAAGAAACCTACGGCGGGTAAATCGTATTCGAATCTGATCTCATTGATTCTTGGAAGGTCAATCGGATTTGCTGGTGGCACGATTTGACCGTACGAAAGCGGAAAATCCGGAATCGCAAGCCCAGCTTGTGTATGGCGCATCAGTGCACCGAGCACAAGTTGGATGAAAATGGCAAGCGTAGTCAGAATCATTAGTTGCCGGGTCTGCACAATTGGTTCAAGCTCAACTGCTTGATGTGCTTTCCACGAAGACGACGTAACCAACGCAAGAACCATTGTAAGACAGAAAAAGAACTGGGCAAGGGTGGCGTGCGCAACAGAAATTGGCGTTGGGAGAAGAAAGAGAACGGTAAGTCCACCGAGAACACCCTGAGCAATGACAGCAACAAGTGCAATCACACCAAGGATTCTTACCCACTTTCTGCCCTCTTTCTTCCAAAGCCAAACTGCAAGGATTGTGGTCAAGAGCCCAACAAATGTGGCTATCATTCGATGACCGTGTTCATAGAAGATACCTCCAACCATCGGGGGCATGAACTGCCCGTAGGAAAGCGGCCAATCGGGCACGGCAAGTCCGGAGCCAGTGCTTGTGACCAAACCTCCAGCAATTATAAGGCAAAAGGCTGAAAAAGATGTCAGGACAGCAAAGCGATGCAACCAGATACTAGTCTTATCCGTGTGGGGGGATACGCCAGCCTTCCCGCTGGATATCACCCTACTACCACTCAAGGTATTCAGCATCCTCAGCAAGCCACTCTTCAAACTCTTCGGCGGTTTGGATCGTTACCGTACCCCGCATACGATAGTGGCCCAGCCCGCAAAGCTGTGCACAAGCGATTTCCATAGGCGTATCAGGAGCCGCATTGACTTCTGAAATCCCCTCAGCAATGAGTTGCTCTATTACATCCTCGGTAACATAATCTCCTTTTTCTAGAATCAGACTACCGTCGCTCGCTTGATAGCCATCCATAGCAACTGAGAGGACTAAACCCTCGGGAATCTGACCTCTGCTAATGGTGTACCGCTTTGCCATACTCTCACGGATTTGATCATTCGTCATTGTCGGTCGAAACCAAACACGTATGGTCTGACCGGGGATGACGTCTTGCTTCACTCGCAATAATGGAATACCAAAGCTATGGATAACATCTTTCGATGTTAGATAGATCAAGATATTCTTGTTAACAGGAAGATTAAGTTGGTTAATTGTCGCGATATCATCTTCCGCTACCGGATCTGACCTGTCTAATCCCAATGGATTATCTTCTGAGATCAAATTTATATCTCTTTTTCCAAAAACCCCATCAACTCCTGGATAGTGCACGTTCCATGCAAACTGCTCAGCCACTACATGAACAACCAGAGCGTCCTGCTCTGAGGGAAAAGCACTTACGACATTTGACCAAACAGGAATGGCAAATCCAACAAGCAATGCTCCCTCAAAGACGGCAATAGCTACTTCCAAATAGCTAGAAGCATGGCTTCTTACACCAACATGATCAGCTTGTTGCTGACGTGACTTGCGGAATCGGACAAGTGTGTAGATGAAAAATACACCCCATCCCACAAACAAGAGGAGCATCAGCCAGTGCGTAATCACAATGATCTGGTCAATCTGAGTTCCATGTGCTGACGCGTCAAGCGGTAACCCCAAGAATTCCTTCATATAGCGAAAACCTCTCTGTTCTTAAGTTAGTTCAGCATGTTGCTGAATCGCCGATTTAGCATAGCAGCCCTTCTCCACAAGTACACGATGAACGCCGCAATGGCAAGAAGGACGACACCTGTTACTCCCAGCAGACTCAAGATTGCCATATTCATTCCGGCAGTCATTGGAGAATCTGGCGCGCCGTAGCAACTTGGACAGGCCGTAGCTACTTCTGGTAGGGCCAGGAAAGCACCTATTACCAAACCAACAATGAGCACCCTAGCACATTTCATATTAAGCTCACATGTTTTAGTTTACGCAAGAACTTGACACCATAGACAATAAGTCCAACTCCAGCAACTAGGGAAAACAACCCGAGAAGTAGTTGCAAAACATCACCGCTCACGGTATATCCCTTTATTTCCCACGCAGCAAAACCAAAAGCCAGGAGGATCGATAGGCTGATAAAAAGAATATGAACAGCCTTGAGCGACATTCAATTACCGATTGGTTCAAGATAGTGTAAAACCGGAAGCACCATCAACACAAGAAAAAAAATAGCTGTAAGAGCCAACGCCGCATAGATGAGTTTCCTCTCCGAGATCAAATGCATAAAGTAGCTGGCTACCAGTCCAGCCTTAATAGTTGCAATGAAGAGTGCAACTACGATCGCTGCACGGACGCTCAGATGCAAAGTGGAGATAGCTACAGTAACAATGGTTAATGCCATCAGCGCTACGAACACCATGATGTACGCTTTCACGCTCTTTTTTACATTGTCGGCATGTGTAAGATCCATTTTTTCGCTCCTATAAGAGATACATTACCGGGAACAAGAATATCCAGACGAGATCCACAAAATGCCAGTACAAACCAGCCACCTCGACACGGTTAGTGAATCTTTGAGGATCGGTATGCCACATTTTACTGCCTGGACCCCAGAAGTAGGTGTTAACGATTATGCCTCCAATTACGTGCAGTCCGTGCAGACCTGTCAAAGTAAAATAAATAGCGAGAAACGTGCTTTCACTGGGATAGAGTCCGTGTGAAAACTTTGCGCCGTATTCGAATCCTTTCACAATAAGGAAGCCCAACGCAAGAAGGATAGTAAGACCCATGTACATCTTATATTTCTTGAATTCCTTCATCATAAGGGACGCCCATGACATCACCATGGTAACGCTCGAGCTAATGAGAATAACGGTGTTGAGTGTTGCCAAGGGAATGTTCAGGATTTCGTACCCATGCGGCCATGAGGGAGCCCCGACGCGCAGGAGCACATATGTCGAGAACAGGGCACCAAATAGCATCACCTCTGATGCAAGAAACATCCATACTCCAAGCTTTGCATTAAAGAGGCCCGTATCGGGACGCGCTGTTGCTGTATAGGGAATTTCCATATGGATAGTCAGACCTCCACCCGTTCGTTCTGAGGAGTATAGTCTTTCTTATGTCCGGGTAGACTGTATTCGTATGGACCTCGATGCACTTCGGGCACCGTCGCGAAGTTCCCATGTGCAAGTGGAGGTGACGTCGTTGCTGCCCATTCTAAGGTTGTAGCTTCCCAGTGATTATCGGATACCTTCTTCCCTTTTCTCATACTCATAAAGAAATTTATGATAAAAGGAATCTGGGCGAGTCCCAAGAGCCACGCTGAAACGGATATGAACTCGTTTAGATGCAGGACACCCTGCGCATGAGCGTATATGGCGCCTCCGTCGTACAACCTGCGGGAGACTCCTGCCAACCCTTGAATGAACATCGGCATGAAGACTCCATTCAGAAAGATAAACGAACCCCAGAAATGTATCTTTCCTAAGGTATCATTCAACTTCCTCCCTGTCACTTTTGGATACCAGTAGTAGATACCTGCAAAGAGCGCCAGCAGAGTTCCCGGAGCCACGATATAGTGGAAGTGTCCGATGACGTAATACGTATCATGTAAGTGAATATCAGGCGGTGCGAGCCCGAGTGGCAGACCTGTCAATCCACCAATGCCGAACATCGGGAGAAACGCTAGGGCAAAAAGCATCGGGGTTGTAAATCGTATGGATCCACCCCACAGTGAGAGAAACAGCGCAGTAAGTATTACGATCGAAGGAATGGAAATAATCATGGTAGTGGTCTGGAAAAACGCGCTGATTGTAGTTCCCATACCGGTCAAAAACATATGATGCGCCCAAACGATAAACGACATGAAACCGAGGAAGATGAGTGCATACACCATTGACTTATAACCCCACAAAGTCTTCCGTGTGTTGTTGGCGATAATCTCCGCTACGATCCCCATAGCTGGAAGGATAAGCACATATACCTCGGGATGCGCAAGAAACCAGAACAAGTGCTGCCACAACAACGGACTGCCACCTCCAGATACTTCTAATGGCACCCCGCTAACGACGAGTCCGCTTGGAAGAAAGAAGCTAGTCCCTGCCAAACGATCCATTAGTTGGAGAATACCAGCTGCTTCCAATGGTGGGAAAGCCAGGAGAAGTAAGAAGGCCGTTACTAACTGCGCCCAAACAAAGAACGGGAGGCGCATGAACGACAAGCCATGTGCTCTCAATTGGATTGTTGTGACGATAAAATTGATTGAACCGAGGAGCGATGAGGTGATCAGAAAGACCATTCCGAAGAGCCATAATGTTTGTCCCATAGTGGCAATGACTGCCAGTGGAGCATATGAAGTCCAACCAGAATTAGCAGCGCCTCCTGGAACGAAAAAGCTAGTCAACATCGTCACACCGCCCAAGAAATACGCCCAGTAGCTCGCCATATTGAGTTTTGGAAAAGCCATGTCAATGGCACCGATTTGCAAGGGCAATATGTAGTTTCCAAACGCACCAACTGCAAGGGGAACCACACCAAGGAAAACCATGATGGTGCCGTGCATTGCACCTAACTGATTATAGAATTCTGGCAACATGATACCCTCAGGCATCCTGTCAGGTCCAAACAATTCACCAAGGAAAGGAATCGCTTCTCCGGGATAGGCAAGCTGCCACCGCATGAGCAACATCAAGCTAAATCCGAAGAGAAGAAAAAGTAAGCCTGTGATGCCGTACTGAATCCCGATCATTTTGTGATCGGTAGAAAAAACATATTTTCGCCAGAACCCCAATTCGAGGTGTTCAACAACGTGGGGAGCTGCCACGTGTGGCCCAGCCGTTTCTATCGCTTCGGTTGGCGATGTTGAATTCTCTTTGGTCTCTTCGTCGCTCAAAGACTTACTCTTTCTAGGATATGACTGTGTCGTTCAAGCTGAAAAGTTCAGGCTTACCTCAGAGCATGTTACTTAGCTTTGAACGTGAAATCAACGGTTTTCGATTCCTTTGCACCAACACTCACATTCATGGTTTGGGTTCCGTACTTTTCATGCCAGGCCTCGATTGTATACTCACCTGCCGGGAGTTTTTTCAGAGAGAAAGAACCGTCGTCTCCTGTCACCGCAAAATAAGGATGGCTGAACACCCCAATGTAGGCACCCATCCAGGAATGCACTTCGCATTTCACCTTGAAGAGTTCAGGCTTCGCAAATTTCTTTGTCAGTTTCATTCCCTTTATGGGCTGAGCGACATTAAATGAAGGATTTTTCTTTGACAAGGAATGAACATTATGAAGAGTCGGATCACTGTTTCGCACCTCAAGTTCCTGACCTGTTTGAATAGCGAGGACGTGTGGAGTGTAAATGCATCCCTTTTGATCAAACACTAATTTCTCAGAAGGCGCTTTGAATTTCTTCTTTCGCAGTCCCTCCTTCACATAGACGATGACATTTCTAAGAGTACTGTCCGAGTTCACGAGGACAGTTTCACCTCTTACCGGTTTCTTGTGGGCAGCCTTGCATACCTTATCCGCATCCATTCTTAACCTTCGCCCTTTCGGTGCCTTTCCTTCAAACATTACCTTCCCGGAAATATCGGCAGCAAATACTTGACCTGAGATACACAATGTCACAACCAAGAGTTTTAAGAGTGTTTTCCTGCTCATTTTGCTTCCTCCAAGCTAATTTGATTAATTTGTTATCTAGATACCAATATTTTATCGCGAGCTAATCGATGGCCGTGCCGGCCGGCCAATACTTATGACATAATCTCGTATGGCCATCATTTGTTTGTTCGCATCTCCCTCCAGCACATCTGGTAAGGGAGATTCACCATCTGGGAAATATGTAGGCATGCGCGTCCCTTCTTGAAGTTTGCCGGGATCGGCCAGCCATTCAACAATCCATTCGGGTTTGAGTCGGCCGCGCGCTATTTCCAAGTTCGGGGCAAGATCCGCGGTGGTCACAGTGCCGGGAATTATATCCCCAGACGGATGGCAATTGGCGCATTGAAAGAGGTTGAAGATCTCTTCACCCACAGGAAGAAGTTCTGGGTCAGGACGGTATGCCGCGTAGTCTTTGATTTGCAACTCTTGATCGCTTAATCCCAGGAAGAACCTCATCAGAGTGTTAATCTCAGCACTAGAAAGGTTGAAAGTTGGCATTCGCGTTTTGATCCACGGTCGAATTGAATTCGGTTGCCCAACCTGGGAAGGATTCTCCAGGAAATCATGAAGCCATAGCTCTTGCACCTTTTTCCCTTCGCCCGTAATGGGAGGAGGCAGAAATGCGACATCTTCAAGTATCGCGCCGATATGTGCTCCCTCCTCCTCGAGCATGTGGCACTGCTGGCAATTGTAGTTAATCGCTAACCGGCGCCCTGCCTCGATATTCTGTTCCTTTCTGTCAAAGACTTGGACATATTTCTTATCCGGGGAATCTTTGGTTTGCGAAAGGAGGAACAATCGCAATAATGCAACTTCCTCTTCGTTGAACGCATAGAGCGGCATTTTCTGATCTATCCGATCAGTATAAAAGAATCGGGCGTTCCTCAATTTGTTCGTAACCCAGCCATGCCAGGTATGTGACACCTTCGTATCACCAAAATCCATCTCTTCAACTTTCTTACGCCCAAAGTTGGAAAGCGCAACACTGATCCTGCTCTCCTTTTCAAAACCCTGAATTGCATGACAGCCATAACACCCAAATTCCCGAATTACACTTTCACCTCGTTCGATGGTCCTCGAAGAAGCCAGATCCAGCACCTTCTCCTCGAATGGACGTTCATCACGCAACGTCATGAGGTACGCCACAACATCCTTTGCTTCTCTGTCTGTCAAGCGAAGGCTGGGCATCCTTGTGGTTGGATTATAATGGCGCGGGTTCTTCACCCAATCATACGCCCAATCTGGATTTACCTTGCTTCCCACACTGGTGAGCTCAGGAGCAATGTCGTAACTTGTACCACGGGCTTCGCGGACCTTAGTGTTTTCGCCAACTACGTGACATGCCTGACAACCAACAGTTTCAAACACGAGCTTCCCACGATTTGCACTTCCTCCAACATAGGCCCCCTTTTCGTATGTAAACTGATTCTTGCTGGAAATGTCCATTAGATATGCCGTCACTACTTCCGCTTGCTCATCGTCGAATTTGAAATTCGGCATGCGAGTGTGGGGATTATACTCTTTCGGGTTTTTCACCCAACGGAATACCCAATTGGCGCTTGTTTTGTAGCTGAGCCTGTTGAGTTCAGGTCCTATTTTTGGAAGATCCGTGTATCCCTTAATCTCATGACAACCATGGCAACCGGATTCAATCATAAGTCGCTTGGCCTTTGTAAAATCCTGTGCGCGCTTCAGGCTGCTCTGATTTTCATGGCATTCATTACAAGATGCGTAGACTTCCTTCCCCTCCAGGAGTGGGTTCTCCCAGTAGTGGTCCTCGTTGCCGTGAGCAAACCCTGCTGTGAGTGCTGGACCCTGTCCTCGGTGACACGGTGTACACCCGTAAGTTTCCGGGTTATGGATTGAAAGGAGTTCGGGCAATGGATGCTTGGTATATGGTTGCGGAGCGTTCTCCATCACCTCTTCGTGCCAGCCTAAATGGCATGTTTGACAGCGATCCACACGCGCTTTGGGATCGCCGAACGGGTTCCGGTCATAATCCAGCATCATAACCTGCTTGATTTGGATAGGAGCTGAGTCTATACGTCTTTTCTTCATCTGCCACTTCTCGACGTCCTCAAGGAGGTCAGAAATTTCTTTTTGAATCTCTTTTAGGTTCAGCCGATAGGTGTTCAAGAAGGAAAGAATGGAGTCTTTCTTTGCTTCAAGAACCTCCATGATAGCTTCGTATTTCTCCATCTCAGCTTCATTTTCTTTCAGCTTAGCCTTCTCACCGAGGTCTTCCCTCCCCTCTCGTAGAGATTTTTTGTAGAAGTAGTAAGCCTCATCCCCCCGGCTCTTTGCGAATTGATGTTCTCGTGTCACATCAATTAGTTCTTCCAGTGTGGAGTTGTATTGCTCCATCACATTCTTGTATGTCGCCGACTCCATCGAATCTCTGGCCACCTGTAATTGTTCAGTGAGTTCTTCCAAAGTAAAAGAATCCACTTCGGCAACCGCTTCATCAAGACGATCCTGAAACTTGGTTTCTGCCAAATCCAGGTATTCCTTCTGATGGTCTTTCCAGGGACGGCGTGTTGACACCTCGTCGACGACCGCCCACATGGTTCCGAGAAACAGTAACCCGGAAAACACAAGATAATAGACGCTGTAGTTACGCTGTTCTATCGGCACTTGTGCACGTTTTTCAAACAAGAAAGCTATCCTTCTTTCTACCCGTGGGGAAGATTTCCGTGAAGAGGCTCAATCTGTATACTAAATATTGAACCAAGGAGTGACGAGAATGTATTTGATGTTGAGCGCAATGCGGAGAATAACCTTTATTGGGAGAGCCATCATCGTCAAGAACAAGAATGCCACTATACTGTAACGCAAACTACCAAGTTTCCTGATTACTGGGGTGCCACGCTTCCAAATGTAATACGCTACACCGAGACTGTACCATCCTAGCACAATAAACGAGCCTATCAGCATAGCCATTGGATTGAGCGTGTCATCAACGAGCCGTGTCGGGACACCAAAAAAGAATTGTGAAAAGTCAACGTTTACCAATGCCACGACACGGTGTGTATCCCAGTATTCCCAGGGCATAAAGATGTTCCATCCCGGTCCACGGAAGAAGGTACCAAGGACTATCAGAGATACCCAGAGAAGAAGGAAGCCAAACTCAAAAGTAAGAATCGCGAATTTTCTCTCTTTGAAGGTATAGTAGCCGTTCCCTTTGGGGTTTATGTCAATGTACGGAATCGCGCACAAGCCAAAAACGATGAGGCTTGGTACGAGAACGCCTGCTATCCACGGATCAAAATACACAAGCATCTCCTGTAACCCTAGAAAGTACCAAGGAGCCTTTGAGGGATTTGGAGTGAGCGTTGGATTTGCCGACTGTTCCAGAGGCGCATCAATGCCGAATGACCAGAATGTGAGTATCGCCATAACAAGTAAAGCTCCAAGAAACTCAACTTTGACGAGATACGGCCATACTTGAACCTTATCGGCTTGCTTCGCCTCTTCCGACACCTCCTGACGGTCGTTCTTAAGCCCCTTCCTTGCGGCAAACCACGTATAGAAAATCGTCAGCCCGAGCATCAGGACAATCGGAATATTGTCGGGCTTTGTCATGATTTTGAGAAGGTGTTCCATCGCGTCCTACTTTGTGCCTATAATCCAGTACTCAAAATTTCTTCGTCGAAACGTCCGGCCCGGAGATTCCGCCGTCCTTTCTGATTCTCCAGAAGTGGACGGTCATCAACACCGCAGCAATAAGTGGAAGAAATATACAATGCAGAACATAGAAACGGAGCAGCGTTGGCGGTCCCACTTGCGTACCACCCAATAAAACGAACCGCACGTCGTTATCGATGCGCATACCAAGCTCAGGCCCGAATGGTCCTTCGGACCCAAGGAATGGGGTCGCCCTAGCCATGTTAGTTCCTACGGTAACAGCCCATATCGCGAGTTGATCCCATGGAAGAAGGTAGCCGGTAAAACTAAGGAAGAGTGTTAGAGTCAAGAGAAAGACTCCTATCACCCAGTTGAATTGACGAGGTGCTTTGTACGAGCCGGTGAGAAATACTCTGAACATATGAAGCATAACAGTGATGACCATTGCGTGTGCTGCCCATCGATGCATGTTGCGCATTAATGGACCAAACGCGACGTCGTTCATGAGGTATTTCATATCGTCATAGGCATACTCTGCTGCAGGCCGATAGTAGAACATCAATATGACGCCGGTAACAGTAAGAATAATAAAGAGCAAGAAAGTAATACCACCCATCCCCCAGGTGAAACCAATATTCGTGGCGTGGCGGCTGATACGTACAGGGTGAAGATGAAGGAAAACGTTATCCAAAATCTGTAGCGCCCTGTTACGCTGCGTGTCCTGATAGCTATGACGGAAGATGGATTTATATACTTCCGTCCTTTGCATTTTATCTCTAAGTTGTTCTACTATGCCGAGCATAAAACCATTGTTGGTTCGTGATTAATATGAATGCTATCCGTAATTCAAGTACGCGTCAGGTTTGGACCATTCTTGCTTTTCGTAAAGAAACTTGATATTTCTATCAACAAGAAGTTGGCCATCGTCCGCAAGAGTAATCTTCAGCCGCTCAAGCGGTCGGGGTGTTGGTCCTTCAAAGTTCACACCATCCTTGTGATACCCGCTACCATGGCACGGACATTTAAACATCTTTTCTAAGGAGAGCCATCGTGGTGTGCAACCCAGATGCGTACAAATGGCCGCGAGTGCATAGAAACCATCGATCTCCCGGACGATCCACACTCTATATTCGTCTTTATAATTCTCGTTCACTTTACCGACGATATAATCTTCAGGATATCCCGCTTTGAATGCAGATGGAGCTTCATAAAGGACACGGGGCACCATAAGCCGAATAGCCCCTACTACCGCTGTCGCTAAGAAACTGAAGAACGCAAACCACCCTGCAACATTCAGGAAGTTCTTTCTGCTCAAGCGCCAGATCCCCTGATCATCTTCTGGTGGCTTATCCTGCCTAACCTTTCGTACCGTAGCTACCGGCGCTTATAGCGGTGCTGTGGCGGGTGCTGGGCGCGCTGCCAGCGCAGTTCCAGAGGGGGGGATTGCTTCGGGGGGTGTAGATGTTGTCGCTGCAGGCTTTGGTGGCGCTGGCGCCGCTGGTTTTGCAGCCGGTGTCGGCGTGGAGCTCAGTGCAGGCTTCGCTGCAGGTGACGGTGCTTTTCCTCCTCCTACCGGCGTGGACGACTGAATGGGTGGTAACGGTGCCCGAGCCCCGGGGGCTTTGGCTGTCGTCTTCTCCTCTAGATTCTGCTCTTTTTTCGTGTCTCCTTCATTCACCATGACAATAAGCCACATCTTGATGGTGACGCCATCTTACCTAAATTCATGTTTGATTTGTGCGTAGTGACAGAGGTGCAATGATGGCAGGAACGGTTGGCACCGCCGGAAAAGCGTGCAGAAAAAACCCTAATGAACATCAATAAGGGAAAACTCTTACGGAATCGAGATTCTTAATCGCCACTCACTCTGAAACGTCGCTGCAGGTGAGCTTCTTGTGCTTGGACAACACAAAAGATACAAAAGCAGTGAAAGAAAGTCAACAAGGCCAGCCACGGAGATGTTGAGCCGGAGAGTTCCAGGAGATACTGCGACTTCTTGCATCTCCTCCTCTATTCTGTTATATTCTCGCGGTTCTTCTCAACTACACAAATCTCATCAGTCATTCGGCTGGAGCTTTCTGGCCTGAGGAAGTGTGAGCTCCTTGCACTCTTACGCAGCAACAGTTGACTTCATGGAGTGGATAGACTACCGGCAACTCCCTCTTTCCATCGGCGGCTTCTCTGAGTTATTCTTTGACTTTCTGTACGACTACAACCAGGTGCAGCGGTTCTACAAGCATAATTTCCGCGACTTCGAGTCCTACGAATCGGTAATGAGAGCGATTGACGAACGCCCCCCTGATCGCGAAACCCTCACCCGCGTACTGATCGGGCAGAACGAGTCGTTCCGATCTCCAGCGAAAACGTTTGAGAACATCTTGTTGCTGGAAAAACCGACCACGTATGCTGTGGTTACGGGGCAACAGGTGGGGTTGTTTGGCGGACCCATGTATACAGTGTTCAAGATGATAACCACAATTAAGCTTGCGGAGAAGCTAAAAACAAAATTCCCCGCCTACGATTTTGTGCCTGTGTTTTGGGTCGAAGGAGAAGACCATGATTTCGTGGAAATGAACAATGTCTCATTGCTCGATTCGGATAGCAGGGTCGTAAAGATTGAATACCTCCCTGGCGGAGCAATGCCAGAAAGAAACCTCGGACCAATCGGTGAGCTTGCGTTCGATGCTTCACTCGAGCAAACATTCGCCGCCCTCGGAGGTGCGTTACAGAAGTCTGAGTTTACCGGCGAACTGATCATGAAACTCAGAGAGTGCTATGCGACCGGACGCACATTCAATCAAGCCTTCACTTTATGGATGAATTTCTTGTTTGAGGACTACGGCCCCATTTTCATCTCTTCTAACAACCGAGAATTGAAACGGCTACTCTCCCCCATGTTCGTCAAAGAAATATCTGAATTCCCAAAAACATCACAGATGGTCATCGCTCAGAGTGCCGAACTTGAAGAACAGTATCATGCGCAAATAAAAGCAAAATCTGTTAACCTGTTCTTGTTTCACAAGGGAGGCCGCTACCTCATTGAGCCGAGGGAACATGACTTCAGCCTTAAGGGAACTCGGCACTACCTACAGAAAGATGAACTCTTGAGAATAGCACAAGAAACGCCAGAGATGTTGAGTTCCAATGTTGTTCTCAGACCGATTGCGCAGGACACCCTTCTACCTACTGTTGCCTATGTTGCCGGTCCCGCAGAGGTCGCTTACAACGCCCAGCTTAAGCCCGTTTATGAGTATCTCAACATTCCTCAGCCTGTTCTTTACCCCCGAGCAAGCGGATCATTTGTTGAGGAGCGATTGGAACGCGCATTGGAGAAATATCAATTGGATTTGCTCCAGTTCTTCGAGGATCCAGAAGCAGTATCCACGCAAGTAATAGAGCGGATTTCCGAGGTGAAACTCGATCAAGTATTTGGCAACACGGGTACGATGGTTCATGACGCCCTCAACGAGCTCAAGTTTGGTCTGAAAGAGATAGATCCTACGTTGCTCGGCTCACTGGAGAGTGTCAAATCAAAGATAGATACGAATCTGAATGTTCTAAAGGAGAAGGCGATTGCAGCGCAGAAACGGCGTAACGAAACGGCATTGCGCCAGGTTGAAAAAGCTGTCAACACTCTTTTGCCAAATGGCAACCTGCAAGAGCGCGAGATTAATGTGATTTACTACATGAACAAATACGGCTTGGAGCTAGTGAATTGGCTGTGCGGAGAGATGGACATTACGGGGTTTAAGCATCAGGTGATTACGCTGTAGCGAAGCATCGAACCTAGCCCGAGTCGGAATGGGATCCTGAGCCGGATGGCTTGGGGTTTTTCATTTGTCCGACATGACCACTCGACCTTTGTCGTTTCTGGGGCGGAGGTCGTCAGACTTCGATCGTCAGATTGCGGAGTCTCTCGAACGAACTCTGTCGCGGGAGACAAGAGTGTCGACTTCTTGACGACCATGATCATTTTCTTTATCTGCGCCTTTCCCTTTCCCCTCCTCCACGAGGAAGGGTGGTCGCGTTACCTCCGAGCGAGATCAAGAACCTCATCGTGAATAACCTTCATCACCTTATCAATCTCAACCAGCACATCCTCATCGCGAAACCGCAGGAATCGAATCCCGTACCTCTCAATTTCTTTCTGACGCTGAAGATCCGTCTTCACAGCCTCAGTACTGCGGTGGCTCCCCCCATCTACTTCAATCGCAAGTTTAAGCTCAGGGCAGTAGAAGTCTAGAATGTACTGCTCAACCCCGTGTTGCCTGGAAACTTGTAGCCCATTATTTGACGTCCCTTGAGATTGTGCCAGGGAGCGATCTCAGCGCGTGTCATGTGAGTTCGCAGGTATTACCTTTTGGGTTTCTGAGAACGTCTGTTATAGATGATGCCCATAGAGACCACCCCTTCGCATCCCTCCTTGTCATGTGTTAGGCCGTTTGAAAGGAGGGGATGTATTAAGCTTTTGTTTTGTCCTTCGCTTTTTTCCTTCTCTCTCCCTCCTCTGCGAGGAGGTTGTCAGACTTCGATCGTCAGATTGCGGAGTCTCTCGAACGAACTCTGTCGCGGGAGACAAGAGTGTCGACTTCTTGACGACCATGATCATTTTCTTTATCTGCGCCTTTCACTTTCCCCTCCTTCACTAGGAGGGGAAGAAGGAGTGGTCGCGTCAAGCAGGCATAAGCTTCGATACCTGTTTGAGCCTGTATTAGCTTCCTTGTTTCTCCTCAGACATATTGATCTTGCCGGCTGACGACTACCGACACATCGCAAACCATTCACGAAAATAGACCCAATCTTCAAAACGGCCAATCCATAAAAAAACCCAGCTTGCGCTGGGCTCAGTTGTTCAACCATTATTGCCTTTGAGACCTAATCCTGCATCACCTTCGGTTGTCTTTACTCTTCTAGTAGACACGCCTTACGGCTTAGTCTGAATCTCCCTTGATCATCCTTGGCTGTGATCTTCACATCAAACTCATCTCCCACCTTTACTACGTCGGAGGGTTTGTTGACGCGGCTAGTGTCCAACTGCGACACGTGGACGAGACCCTCTTTGCCCGGCAGGAATTCCACGAACGCACCGAAGTCCATCACCTTTTTCACAGTTGCACGGTAGACACGTCCAACCTCCGGCTGTTCAGTGAGTTTCTTGATGGCCGAAATTGCTTTGTCTCCCGCTTCTTGTGAGATTGCCGCCACGACAACGGTACCATCATCTTCAATATTCACCTCGGCACCGCTATCGCTCACGATCTGTCGAATGGTCTTCCCGCCCGGACCGATCACCGCACCGATGAGATCG
>JAPUKJ010000319.1 GCA_027295705.1 Ignavibacteria bacterium
GGTGAGTTTGCAAGATTCAATTCCCTCTTTGCTGAATATCGCAGGGCCAAGGAGGTGACACGGGACCGAATCTATCTTGAAACTCTGGCTAAGGTCCTTCCCAGAGTGGGCAAGACGTTGATTATCGATGAGAATGTCAAAGGGCTGATTCCTCTGCTGGATCTCAAGGGGGGGATCAGCGATGAAAAATAAGAAGCTCATAGTCCGACTGGCCATAGGTTTCTTGGCGTTCATTATCATCAACTCCTCTACCTTTCAGGTAAAGGAAACTAATCAGGCAATCGTCACTCAATTCGGGAAACCTGTTGGCGATCCCAGGAGTGAACCCGGCATCCATTTTAAGTTGCCGTTCATACAGGATGCACACTTTTTTGAGAAACGCTTTTTGGAGTGGGATGGCGATCCCAATCAGGTGCCAACAAAGGACAAACGGTTTATCTGGGTCGATACGTATGCTCGGTGGAGAATAACCGAGCCCCTTCTCTTTTTCCAACGCCTGCGTGATGAGCTTGGAGCAAAATCGCGCCTCGATGATATTCTCGATGGTGAAACACGAACAGCAATTGCCAATCATCTCCTGGTGGAAGTTGTGCGGTCAGAAAACCGCGAGTCTGCAGTCGATGTGGAAGCTGGGGGCGGAGCTGAGGCTCTCAAAACAATTCAGGTTGGAAGAGAGAAAATCACCCGCGAAATATTGAGAGCCGCTTCGGAACGAACGGCTGATCTCGGCATTGAATTGCTCGACTTGCGGTTCAAAAGAATCAACTATGTGGAGGAGGTGCGCATGAAGGTGTACGATCGTATGATTACCGAGCGCAGACGGATTGCAGACCAGTTCCGCTCCGAAGGACAGGGGGAGGCGTCAAGAATCCTCGGCGAAAAGGAAAGGGAGCTGAAACGGATTACTTCGGAGGCGTTCAAAACATCCGAGGAAATTCGGGGCAAGGGGGATGCGGAAGCCACAAGTATCTACGCGCGCGCCTATAACCGCAGTGCTGAAAGCCGTGATTTCTACCGGTTCCTCAAAACGATGGAAACTTACGAGTCTACCTTCGGTAGGGATGACTGGCTAATCCTCTCAAGCGATAGCGACTTCTACAAATATCTGAAGAGTCAGTCAGGCAGGTAATTCCACTTTCCATAGCGGAATGAAAAAAGAATCCCGCTCGGTTGCAGCCACGAGCGGGATTTTTTCATGCAGTGTTTTGCATATAGAGAAATTTCAATTCTACAGCCTTCTTCTCCAGCGCCTCGCGGAATTCCGGAGCTGCGACATCAATTAGTGCCTTGGCACGCTGGTGAATTGTCTTTGCATACAGATCGGCCACGCAATGTTCGGTCACTACATAACGCACGTGATTGCGTGTGGTGACCACTCCTGAAGTCCACCTGACCACCTACACCTCTGTACAAACGGGATCCAATGCTATCGGAACACACCTGCCCGGTGAGATCTATTTCTATCGCAGAATTGATCGAGACCATTACGATCATTCTCCGCGATGACGAAGGGATCATTGACGTCTCGTGGGACACCATGTCCATGTATCCTCCTGTTACTGGTTTTCGATCTTAATGTTCTTGGAAAGGTTGTTGCAAAGAATATCTCTGTTTGTGACATCTGCTGCGACCCGTTTTGCCCTAGAGTCGAGTGCTCAGTTTGCCCTGCTCTCATGTAGTTCCCGTGATTTCCTCTTGACGAACCTAAACAGCAAAGGTGATATCATCCTATTGCGCATGGCCGCCACGTAGCAGCGATTTATGAATCCTGGAATGTAGACTGTATGATTTCGTTTCAACGCTTTCAGAGATTTTGATACTACATCTTCAGCTGACATCCACAGTGGTTTGGGAATTCTGAATCGGTTAAAGTTCTTGAACTCCGACGTGTCGTGGAACTCTGTGTAGGTGAAACCGGGACAGAGGGCCTGAACGTTGACGCCCGTTCTCACCAATTCAGCTTGCAGCGCCTCCGAAAAAAAGACGAGATAGGCTTTGGTGGCATTGTACATGATGTGTCCTGGGATCGGTACAAAGGCGGCAGTTGAGGCGAGATTGATGATTGTTCCCTGATGCCGTGCAATCATTCCCGGTAATGCAGCTCGACAAAGACGTACACTGGCGATGATGTGGACATTGATCATGTCAATCTGTTTGGCTACATCCAGCTCGGCAAAGTTGCCAGTCGTACCGAAGCCGGCGTTGTTAACCAGCATACTCAAGTGTTCGAGCCTGCCGATGTGCTTTTCGACCGTCTTGATATCGTTCAGGTTGGCTAAGTCGGAGACGAGCGTCTCAACACGAACAGAATGTGCTTGCTGCAATTCATCGGCTAGAGATGCTAGTCGGTCTTGGCGCCTAGCGATAAGGATAAGGCTGTATCCTTTCTCAGCTAATTGTCTTGCGAAGGTTGCCCCAATCCCACTCGACGCCCCGGTTATCAAAGCAGTGTCAGAATTCGTTCTCATTCAAGGCTGTTTTTGTGAGTCGATTGCTTTGGCGAACTCGGTGAATTCCACCGTTCCTATCTTTGCCCAGAAACGAGCACTGATATTGTATCGCTCATCCCTCTTGCGAAGATACATCCATTTCAGGATGACAATCAGAAGGGCAAGCCCCATTGTGAGCTGGGGGAAAAGATAGTGGTATGATATGGTAAACGCGAACTGCAAGCGATGGATGAGGAGGGCGTCTTCCATTTACGAATAACCTTTTGGCATCTACATTTTCAGTTCAAGGCGGTTTTTTACAAGCGCCAGGAGCGTGCCTCGCCCGATTACACAGATCAGATCCCCGTTGTCAACAAACGGAACCTGACTGATATTCTGTTCATTCA
>JAPUKJ010000032.1 GCA_027295705.1 Ignavibacteria bacterium
AAAAGATACAACCCGGATAATAAGCGCCGTCCCAAGGACCCAGAGCAGGCGCCGGTCCAGTCGCATGGTCCCTCGTACCGATCGTACTTCAACACCAGTCATCCAACCTGCACCTTTGCAAGCACCTCTTTTCCTATATCGCGCCTGTAATGCATTCCCTCGAAAGACACTTTCCTAACAGCTCCGTACGCGAGCTCTATCGCTTCTGGCATCGAATCCCTACTCAACACAGCAGTCACACCAATTACGCGGCCTCCGCGGCGGTCACCAAACTCCCCTTACTTCGCTTGGTGCCCGCATGGAAGACGACAACACCAGGCAGGACGTCGAGATCGCTTAGACCGAGAATCTCCTTGCCCGTAGAATAATCGTCGGGATATCCGCCCGAAGCAATTACCACACAAACAGTGGCTCCAGATGAAGAGTTGCAATCCCCTTGAGTATCGAAAGCTTCCAGTCCTCCGTTACACGCTGCGAGGAAAACATCCACAATATCGCCGTCAAACACAGGGAGCACTACCTGTGTCTCAGGATCACCGAAACGTGAATTGAACTCCAGGTCCTTCGGTCCAGCATCAGTCACCATTAGCCCGACCGACATACAAACATCCCTCATAAGGGTTTCCTTCCTGGACCATCCAAAGCAATGTCGGCCTAATGATAATCTCCTGAGCTGTTTCTAGCAATTCCTCAGAAATCACCGGAGTAGGTGCATAAGCACCCATACCTCCAGTGTTTTTACCACAATCCCCATCGAACACTCGCTTGTAATCCTGTGCCGGCGCAAGTGTAATGAAATTCTTTCCACCGCATATTGCAAACACAGACGCCTCTTCTCCGTCTATGAATTCTTCCACGACAATTGTTTCCCTGGCCGGCCCAAAGCCTTGGTATGCATCATACCGTGGAGATTGGCAACAGCCTCGTCGTGCTTCTCACAGATGACGACACCTTTTCCAGCAGCAAGACCGTCTGCCTTCAAGACTATCGGAAGGGAACATCCACTGACATATAAGCACGCTTCCTCGAATTGATGAAGGTTGAACGTCCTATAGTAAGCGGTGGGTACAGAATGTCGTCGCATGAATTCTTTAGAAAATGTCTTACTCCATTCCAACTCCGCCGCACGTTTGGTTGGACCAAAAATTCGAAGACCTCGTTCTTCAAACATATCCTCGATTCCTGCAGCAAGTGGTTGCTCAGGCCCGACAACGGTCAGATCAATGTGCTTGGCCTCAGCAAAATCCGCGAGACCCAAGAGATCCATGGTTTCCAATGGCACCAATTCCGCGAGGGCTTCAATCCCTGGGTTTCCGGGGGCACAGAAAAGTTTCATCACCTTCGAACTTTGCTTGAACTTCCAAACAAGCGCGTGCTCTCGACCGCCAGAAGCGATCACGAGGATATTCATCTCAGGGCTCAATCAATGATTCGAATATCTTGACGAGAGAACCTGTCAAAGTGCGGCGATTGTACTTCTCCACCACATGAGCCTCAGGACCCTCGAGCTGACGGTTCTGAAACTGGTCGAAGTATTCCTCAATTGCTCGTTCAATTCCATTCACGTCATTCGGTGAGACAACCTTGCCTCCGGCTTCAAGGATAGTGGTTCTTAGAAACCCGTCCGGGACACAGCCAAGAATCGGTTTTCGTGCACCAATATACTCATAAGTTTTGCCGGGAGAACCGACATCGTCTCCAACGATCATCCAGAGAACATCTGAAGCAAGCAAGTGGCGAACACACTCACGATGGGGCAAGTATCCAAGAATTTTCACAGAGTCCTTCAGTCCGAGGAGATCAAGTAGCTTGAAATTCTCCTTCCTAAAGCTCCCAATGAACCAAGCCTCAATGCGACCCCTTAGGTCTGGCTTTTTTTCAAAGAGGTCGTGAAGAGCGCGAAGAAAATAGTCTGGCACCCTATCTTCCCAGAACACGCCAGCGTAGGTAATTATCATCACATCAGACGTTGCAGCAGATTTTTTTGCACGGGTTCGGTTTGCTTCGCCATCCGTCTTGAAATCCTCAGGGTCAAATCCCTGTGGAAGAATATCAATATCATAATATGTGAAGAATGGATAGCGCTTGATGAGGATTTCTTTCACACGCCGATTTGTAGTAATGACATGGCTGCTTGCCCTGAGAGCGTTTTTCTCTAGAACGATGTTCCGCCATTTATGCAAGGGTGTTGGATAAAACTTAAACGGGTAATCAACCCAAGGATCTCGATAATCAAACACTAATGGCTTGCTGATCTCAGCCTTGATTGCCGAACCAATCAAGAAATCTGTGAATGGTGGTGCTGTAGCGAAAATGATATCAAAGTGAGTTTCTTTGTGCAGCTCCAGCGCTTTGGAGACCGCTTTTCTTTTCCATCCAATCTTGTTGTCTGGAACAAACAATGTATCGCTGACGCGGCTCAGGAACTTTCGCGATCGTTCGGACGGAAGTTCCACGACTTTCTTTTTAGCAAAGAATCTCCCCGGACCTGCGGCGCGAGTTCGAACGATACGAACCTTGCCTCCCGATAAATCGTCCAACAACGTCTTATCCTGGGCAAAATAGCCGATTGGGTCAACAGTGAGTACAGTTGCTTCCCAACCGAAGTGCGAGAAATACTTGACGAACTTCAGCGTCCGTTGTACTCCGCTCAAACCCATCGGCGGAAAATAATATGCTACTACAAGAACTCTTCGAGTCGCGGCGTCGCTCAAACTTCCTTCCTCACAAAATCATTAGCTCCTTTGGAGCTGAGTTCAAGACCTGGCAGCCGTTCTCGGTTAGCAGTATGTCATCCTCAATCCTGACACCGCCAAATCTCGGCATGTATATACCTGGCTCTATAGTGATCACGCTGCCAGCCTTTAATTGTTCTTTGCTCAGCGCGGAAACTCGCGGTCGTTCATGCACATGGAGACCCAGCCCGTGCCCTAAGGAATGGATGAAATATTTGCCGTAACCAGCCGCCTTGATCCGTTTCCTTGCAACAGCATCCAAATCTTTCGCCCACATGCCCCCGCGCGCAGCAGCAATTGCCATGCGCTGTGCATCCAGTACTGTTTCGTATATATCGCGAGATCTTCGAGAGATCCTCCCAACTGCAACTGTGCGAGAGATATCGGAATTGTAACCCCTCAACGTGCAGCCGAAGTCAAGTGTTACAAGTTCTCCATTCTTGATGCGTTTGGATGTTGGCCTCGCATGCGGCCATGAGCCTCGTGTCCCGCTCGCTACAACAGGTCCAAAAGCATCCTCCTCACCTCCGAACTTCTTGTTCAAGTAGGAAATCTCTGCTGCGATCTCGAGTTCCTTTACACCGGGCCGAATGATCTTGACTATTTGATCAAAAACCTTGTCCGAGATCGATACTGCTTCCGTAATCCTCCTGACCTCTTCTCTGTCTTTGACCAGAGATAGAGTTTCAACAATATCAAGAGTAGGAACAAAGGAAACGGAAGGAAATGTTTTCCTCAGCGTTCGATATTGCGTGTAAGAAACGTAATGTGATTCGAACCCGACTTTCTTGCAACCTCTGAGGTTACCATTTCTCGCGGCGGCTTCAACAAGACCAGAGGCTACTGTCTTTCGCTTAAACCCTTTGACTTCTACGCGACTCTGTTGATTGTAGCGTGAGTCCGTGAGAAAGATGGCCTCCCTTGGTCTCACGATGCACAGAGCGTTCGAGCCAGAAAAGCCTGTCAAGTACCGAATATTATGTAGAGACGATACTACGAAAGCATCAAGGCTTTTCTCAGTCAACTCTTTCCTCAGCCGAGCGATCCGATGTCGAGTCATCAGTAGAAGCCGACTTCTTAGATGTGGTAGTTTGGGGCTTCTTTGGTAATGGGGATGTCATGAGGATGGCTTTCACACAAGCCCGCATCAGTCATGCGAACAAATTTTGCAGTTGCCTTAAATGTGGCAATTGTTCGTGCCCCGCAGTATCCCATCGCCGCCCTTAGTCCTCCAATCATTTGAAATACTGTGTCCTCAAGCGAGCCCTTGTACGGGACACGCCCTTCGATGCCCTCGGGGACAAGTTTTTGTAAATCATCTTCTGCATCTTGAAAATACCTGTCCTTGCTTCCTTGTCTCATGGCCTCGACAGAACCCATTCCTCGATATAGCTTGTAGCTACGCCCCTCGCATAGCACCTTCTCCCCGGGGCTTTCGTCCACGCCTGCGAACAAACCACCGATCATCACAGAATCGGCGCCTGCTGCGATGGCCTTCGCGATATCTCCCGTCTGTTTGATCCCACCATCAGCGATCACAGGCACACCATATTTTGCCGCGGCTCTTGAACACTCTAGAATGGCAGTCACTTGAGGAATCCCCACACCCGCCACAACGCGCGTCGTACAAATCGAACCCGGCCCTATTCCGATTTTAACCACATCAGCACCTGCCTTGATAATGTCCTTGGTTGCCTCAGCGGTGCCTACGTTGCCAGCAACAAGATCAAGCTTTGGAAACCGTTTCCGAATAGTCCTCACCATTCCGAGAACACCGCGAGAATGACCATGGGCAGTGTCAACTACAATTACATCCACACCGACTTTTACGAGCGCGTACGCACGTTCAACAGTATCTGGTGTCACTCCCACAGCAGCCCCTACCCTGAGTCGCCCATGTTCATCTGTAGAGGCGTTCGGGTGTTTCTTCTTCTTCTGAATATCCTTGAATGTTATGAGACCTTTGAGTACACCATGCTGATTCACAACGGGAAGTTTTTCGATTTTGTGTTTTTGCAGGATACGCTCAGCTTGTTCAAGCTTTGTACCCAGTGGCGCCGTGACCAGAATTTCTCTCGTCATGATCTCAGAAACGCGTTGATCCTCATCCGGCTCAAACCGCAGATCCCGGTTGGTAATGATCCCAATAAGCCTGTTCCCTTCATCAACTACCGGAATCCCGGAGATTTTGTATCTACTCATAAGAGCCAACACATCGCTTACCCTTTGATCAGCACGTACAGTAACGGGATCAAGGATCATTCCACTCTCCGAACGCTTTACACGATTAACTTCTTCAACTTGTCGTGCAATCGACATGTTCTTGTGCAGAATTCCAAGGCCGCCTTCACGTGCCATAGCAATCGCCATCTCTGATTCAGACACCGTATCCATCGCGGCGCTGATCAGGGGAATATCTAGTTCGATACTACGGGTGAGCTTGGTTCGGACGTTGACCTCGCGGGGCAGGACTGAAGATTTCGCGGGAACAAGCAGGACATCATCGAAAGTAAGGGCTTCACCAATAACTTTGTTTCTCGTCACGAGCTGTAGGATTTAGGTGTGAAAAGGATGACACATCAAACATCATCCTGCAACGCGCTACGTATAGGCCGGAATTCCAGTAATATCCTCGCCGACAATTAGCGTGTGCATTTCGTGAGTACCTTCGTAAGTCATAACGGACTCAAGATTCGCTGAGTGACGCATCACGGGATATTCATCGAGGATTCCATTTGCACCGAGAATAGAACGTGCTTCTCGCGCTATTTCGAGCGCATGATATGCATTATTTCGCTTCGCCATTGAGATTTGTTGGAACCGCACCTTGCCTGCATCTTTCAGTCTGCCCAGTTGCAGACAAAGAAGCTGAGCCTTGGTAATTTCCGTCACCATATGGACCAAGCGCATCTGGATGAGCTGAAATGCTGCGATCGGTTTATCAAACTGGATACGAGTTTTCGCATAGTTTAGAGCCGTTTCGTAGCAGCCCATCGCTGCACCAACTGTTCCCCACGCTATACCATAGCGCGCCTGACTTAGACAGCTCAATGGAAGCTTTAAACCGCTCCCCCCGGGCAAACGATTCTTTTTGGGAATATAAACATCTTCAAGGATCAGCTCCGAGGTGACCGAAGCTCGGAGAGAATGCTTACCTTTCATCTCAGGAGCCGAGAAACCTTTTGTACCTTTCTCTACCAGAAATCCATGCACAACCCCGTCCAGTTTCGCCCAGATCACAGCCACATCTGCCAAGGTCCCGTTGGTAATCCACATCTTCGCACCATTTAGGATGTAACCATCAGAGGTTTCAACTGCTCGAGTGATCATGCCGCCGGGATCCGACCCATAGTCAGGCTCAGTGAGCCCAAAGCATCCAATCTTCTCGCCCTTCGCAAGTTTAGGAAGCCAGTGATCCTTTTGCGTTTCAGAGCCGTATCTGAAGATTGGATACATCACCAATGCGCTCTGCACTGAGGCAAAGCTGCGCACACTACTGTCCCCGCGTTCCAGCTCTTGCATGACAAGTCCATACGCGACATTGTTCATCTCTGCACAACCGTATTGCGCAGGCAACGTCGATCCGAATAGACCTAGTGCAGCCATTTTGCCCACGAGTTCCATTGGAAATGTGCCTGCACGATTGTGCTTCTCAATAATCGGAATGACGTTCTCATCCACAAATTCGCGGACTGTATTCCGAACAAGGAGCTCCTCCTCGCTGAGAAGTGAGTCAATGTCGTAGTAGTCGACACCTTGAAATTTCGGCATTGGGATTTCCGGAGTTGGTCCAAAATGGAAAAAAGCCCTGTACAGAAAAAGCAACACAGGGCCGAAAAGTCACCAATATCGTCCAAAAATTAACTCAAATAATAGCTCAAAGTCAAGGTTACACCGGGCAGAAAAAGGGGAGAGCCGGTCAAGATGGTCAGCCTTGCCCGGCTCTCAGTGGAGAGATTAGATATAGTACTGGTCAAGCCTAGTATACTGCAGCTGACAAGAAAAGTTGCATCACTTATGACAAAAAAATGCTTGGGAGAGAATAGGCAGGCTTGCAGTCAGAGAGTAGGAGGCGTTACTAGTCCTCCACTTGCATACCGTAGCGCTTGATCTTAAGGTAGAGGGTTTTCTTGCTTATCCCCAGTGCGTCTGCAGTTCTTGTTCGGCTGTAGTTGTACAGTTTGAGCACCCTTTCGATGTGAAACTTCTCCAACTCCTCTAGAGATACCGGTCCATCAGGGATTTCGGCGCCTGCAATATTCGAATAGGATTCAGAAGCTGATTTGTCAGCCCGATGGAAATACATCGACAGGTCGGCCTCATCTATGTAATCGCCAGTACACAGAAGCACGGCGCCTTCAAGGACATGCTCTAATTCCCTTACATTGCCGGGCCAATTATAGGACTGCAACTGCTTTAGAGCCCGGGGCGAAAGCTTTTTTACATGCTTAGATTTGGCCTTGCGGACAAGAAAGTATTCTGCAAGAATCGGGATGTCTTCCATCCTTTCTCTCAACAAAGGAATGCGAAGTGTGACAACGTTGAATCTGTAAAGGAGATCTTCCCGGAACCTACCTGCTTTTACCTCCTGCCGAAGATCCTTGTTTGTTGCGCTCACAACACGAAGGTCCACCGTCAGCAAATTGGTGGCCCCCACCCTCCGAAATTCTCCAGTTTCAAGGAATCGCAGCAACTTAGGCTGGATCGCAGGACTGATGTCACCCACCTCATCCAAAAAGAGAGTGCCGCCATTGGCTACTTCTACCAACCCCTGCTTTGCTGAATAGGCACTGGTGAAAGCCCCCTTCTCATGACCAAACAACTCCGTCTCAAGTAGCGTATCTGGGATAGATGCACAATTTACCACAACAAATGGTCTATTGCTCCGCGGACTCCGACGGTGAATCAGGCTTGCTATGAGTTCTTTGCCCGTGCCACTCGCTCCTTCTATCAGCACAAAAGAATCACTTGCCGCAAATCGTTTCGCACTTTCGACGAGCCGGAGGAACGCTGGGCTTTGTCCTATCAACTCGAAATTCCCCGCCTTACGGGATAGCTCACTCTTCATTAACTTATTATCGATAAAAAGCTGTTTACGTTCTATCGCCCGGTGGATAGTATTGTACAGCTCATCGATGTCGTAGGGTTTGGCAAGAAAATCATATGCACCCAGTTTGGTAGTCTGGATTGCTGTCTTCACATCGGCGTAGTTTGTGAGAATGATAACCTGAGTAGTGGGAGAGTATTCGTGGATAAACTTGAGAACTTCTATGCCGCTCACGCGGGGCATCCTTATATCAAGAAGGACAACATCATAAACCTTAGCTTGTATTTGATTGATCGCCTGGCCTCCGTCAGACGCACAATCGACGCTAAAATCCCCCGTTCCTGCAAGCTCGTCCTCAAGAAGCACTCTCAGTGACTCTTCGTCATCAACAATGAGGAGGTTGTATTTCTTACTCATAGTCTGATCGACTTCATGATCGGCAGAAACAAGTTCGCCGGGTGGTGTGTAACTACTCACTCAAGACCCGCTCAATGGTCGTAAGCAAATCCACGAGGTCGTAAGGTTTGCTGACAAAATCCTCAGCTCCCAGTTTTTTCGATTCGATCGCGTTTTTCAAGTCTGCGAAACCCGTTAGCATAACCACTTTAGTCTCTGGATGCTTCTCTTTGACGAATTTCAATACCTCGAAGCCGTGCATGCGAGGCATTTTTATATCAAGCAAGACGAGATCAAAAGTCTGTTTCTGAAGAGTAGAAATTGCGTCGTCCCCATCAGCAGCGGTGCCCACATCATATCCCTCACTAGTCAGCTCACCGCTCAAAACGGTACGTAACGCATCTTCGTCGTCAACAACAAGAACTTTCCTTTTCTCTGACATCGAACAACTCCAGAATTAACCATTAACAAATACACCTGATTGCCGCTCTCCAATTCCCCCCTGCCACAGGAGTATCAGTGTGCAGCGTTGCGTAATGGTATAGAAAGAATTTCACAAAATCAACAAAAAAAGGGGTCCGCACCTTGGGCAGTAAACGCCTAATGCCTGCATCTTCACAACGCGTTTGCAACTATCTCCCGCAAATGCTATAATCAACAGGCAAGCATCACACGATAGACAATGCCAATGGAGACCCCTGACGTAATAAACCTACTATTTGTTGACGACGACACTGGATACATAGCCGTTGCCCAACAGTTGCTTTCAAAATACCAAGCGAAGAAATTCAACGTTGTATGGAAGCAGGATGGGAAATCCGCGACTGAAGAGCTTAGCAAGAACACGTCAATTGATATGGTGTTGATTGAGTATTATCTGCCTGAGATAAATGGTTTGGATGTTACAAGATCTATTCGCGAGAAAAAGATTGAAGTTCCAATCATCTTTCTAACCTCCAGTCGGGACTTTCGCCTTGCGATCGAGGCAATGAAATATGGCGTTGAGGATTACATTGTTAAAGACGACGCGGTGGATTCAGTCCTACCAAGGACGATCGTAAATATTCTTGAGCGAGTCTACCTGAAACGAAAAATCGCCCAGCAGCAAAAAGCGGACCTCATTGCAAAAAAGCGAACCGATGCAATCAGGGAGTTAGTCGTCACAGTGTGTCATGAATTCAACAATCCACTTGCGGCAATGAAGATCAGCACAGACATCCTATCGCGACAGCAACTCTCCCCCGAGGAGAAGCAGCTTGTCAAAGAACTCGACAAAAACATCGGTCTTGTCGAAAAGGAGATTACCAAGCTCAGGGACATCAATTTTGACAAGGTCGACTTTGACGAGGTCTGACCTTTTTCATCCCTGACGCTCTACCCCCTCAATAACAGATCATGTGCTTTAGCAAGTGCACACACCCGCCCCAAACCTCTCGGTGAACATTCACCGTCGTCCCGCCGAACTTGAATGATATCACATCCTGGAACACAAGCTAAAAAAAACTTCCATCGAATCTATAAGGGGAAAGAAACTCCGTTTAGATGAGAAACATTAAGAATCATTCATAGTGTTGCTACTCCCGGCCATCGGAAGATTACCAATAAAAAAAATCGCATCAAGATCACAATAACTAAGAGGGCAGCAATGAAGCACGTACGAGTTTTTCGAGGTCCAGCCCTGCTTGCATCTCACGCTGCTCCTTTCTATATTGGGGTTTGGATTGAGGCGCAAAAACCATGACGAGTAGACTGAGCCGTAATATAAGCGATTTATCTTCATGACTCAGCGCAAACCAAGCGTGGATAAAGATCACATTCTAGAGCAGAAATCCAAAGTAAGCATGAGTCCCGCCAACTAGCGGGACTCTTTTTTTGGCTGCCCCATCATTTTTAATGACGCTCAGGGATATTCAACAGATCTTAGAAGAATGGGCACCGACGGAGATAGCCTGGAAACAGGACAATGTCGGACTTCAAGTTGGGGATCCGACGGCCAGGATTAGGCGGATACTTGTAGCCCTAGATGTAACCCTTGAAACAATTGCAGAGGCGAGGCGTAAAGGGGCAAACCTGCTGATTAGTCACCATCCCCTTTTATTCAAGCCAATCTACTCAATTACGCCCGCCACTGACATTGGAAGATGCGTAAATGCGTTGTCCAAACATGGCATTAATGTGTATTCGACACACACGAACCTCGACTTCATACGCGATGGGACAAGTTTTGCCTTGGCCGCAGCCTTGGGCCTCCGTAACGTTGAATTCCTCCGCATGTCGTATCAAATACAAAAGAAGATCGTAACATTTGTCCCATCTGACCATGTTGAACAGGTTGCAGATGCCATGGCACAAGCTGGAGCAGGAAGGATCGGGAATTACGATAACTGCTCGTTTCGGATCGAGGGAACCGGTACTTTCCACGGAAATCCTAAATCAAACCCCACCGTGGGCAAACGCGGCAAACTCGAGTATGCACCTGAGGTTCGACTTGAAATGGTGGCAAGCGAATGGCAAACGAACAATATTATTCAAGCAATGAAACAGGCACACCCATACGAGGAGGTCGCGTACGATCTGTACCCAACCGAGAACCAGAGTAACGAGTATGGGATGGGTGTTGTAGGTTCACTTGAGCGAGCTGTTGAACTGAAATCATTCTTAGCCTCGGTCAAGAGAGCGTTGGGGAGCAGATCTCTACGCTGCACTGGCAATTTGAAAAAGAAAGTACGGCGCGTCGCTGCATGCGGTGGCAGTGGTTCGGATCTGACCGAAGAAGCGATCAGGCAAGATGCCGACGTGTTTGTCACTGCGGATGTGAAGTATCACACTTTCCACTATGCAGCCGCGAAGATAGCTCTTGTTGACGCTGGGCATTACGAGACCGAATACCCTGTTGTACGCTCTGTGGTTGCAAAATTGAAACGCGAACTCCGCAAAATGGGACGACAGATCCCTGTCTATGCGACTAAGACATCGACGAACCCGATACTCTACGTATAGTAACAACTGAGGAGAAGCAATTGGAAACCAAGCTTCGCTACTTGTATGCGCTTCAACAGATCGACAACAATCTAGACGAACTAGAAGAATTGAAAGGTGATCTCCCCGCAGAAACAAAAGCCTTAGAGGCAACGATCAATGAACTCAAGGTGCAAGTTGCGACGCTTGACCAGACGATGAAAAGCGCTTTCTCTTCACGAGACAACGCCGACAGTGAAATCATTTCATTAAAGGAAAAAATGGAAAAGTACAAGGCGCAGCAGTTTGAGGTCCGGAATAACAGGGAGTATGATGCCTTGACAAGGGAGATGGATCACACTACTCAGACAATCGCAAAGCTGGAGAAGGAAATGGAAGAGTCTGAGACTAAAGCTGTTGCTGCAAGAACCGACATCGAAACAACAAAGTCAGAGATCAAGGAAAAAACGAAATTGCTGGAAGAAAAAAGAGCAACGCTTGCGGAAGTGGCCAAGAAAACAGAAGCTGAAGAGCTGAAGTATAAGCATGGTCGCGAGAAACTTCTCACCAGAATCAAGAAAGCTGACCTTAACGCCTACGAGCGCATACGAAAGGCGAAAAGGGGGAAAGCTATCGTCCCCGTGAAGAGGGGGGCATGCGGGGGCTGTTTTAATAAAGTCCCACCCCAGAAACTATTGGAATTGAGGCAGAACAAGAAGATCTACCAGTGCGAGCACTGCGGCAGAATCATCGTTTCTGATGAGATCGCAGAAACCAGCTCGACTGTTGTATGACCCTTTATGCATTTATTGATGGGGCTTCGCGGGGGAATCCAGGGGAAAGTGGAATAGGCCTTATTGTCAAAGATCAGAACGGGAGGCGGATCCTTTCACTCGAGGCTTATATCGGAAGAACGACCAACAACATTGCTGAGTACACTGCACTCTTAGCTCTGCTAACGAAGATGAAAAAGAGCCAGTGTACGAGGCTGATTGTTCATTCTGATAGTGAGCTAATGGTTCGCCAATTAAACAAAGAGTACAAAGTGAAGGACCAACAGCTCAAGAAATTCCTTCAAAAAGTGTCGAAGGTCCTTGACGATATCCCTTTCCAGTTTGAACTGAAGCATATTTCCCGCAACCTCAATGCAGAAGCGGACAAGCTTGCGAACAATGGAATCGACTCGAAGAAAAGAATCAAAATGTAGGTGTCGAACAGTCCGTCGGTGGACCATTTTGGATTCTTGATCATTTGTTAGTTTTTCTATACTGTAACACTGCGGGTCGGGCAACTGCGTGGCGCCCTGGGCGCCATGAGGAAAGTCCGAACTCCACAGAGCAAGGTGCCCCGTTAACAGCGGGGGTCCCACGGACGAAAGTCGGCGGGAACGGAAAGTGTCACAGAAAACATACCGTGGCGCTTCTAGCGCCACAAGGGTGAAAAGGCGAGGTAAGAGCTCACCGCCCCGCCAGTAATGGCGGGGGCATGATAAACCCCACCTGGAGCAAGACCAAGTATGAGAGGAGAGGCTGCTCGCTTCGCTCCTGATTCATGAATCAGGAAGACTCTCGGGTAGGTCGCTTGAGTCCGTCGGCAACGGCGGACCTAGATAAATGGTTGCCTCCTCCGCATCTTTGCGGAGTAGACATAATTCGGCTTACAGACCTGCAGTGTTTTTTCATTAAACTCAACGCGAGCCCCGACTCTATCGGAATGGAGGCGCTTTGAATGCAACCGTAAGAGAACACAGATGGATCATCGCGGAACCCCCGGAGGCTGAAGTAGTAGCTCGACTTTCCAAGGAGATCAAAGTTCCAGAGTCGATTGCCAAAATTCTTGTCTTTCGCGGTATCGATGACTACGACAAGGCAAAAGCCTACTTCCGCCCGAGCTTGAATCTCCTCCATGATCCTTTCCTGATGCACGATATGGAATTGGCGGTATCCCGCATCATTGAAGTTCTTCAACGTAAGGAGAAGATTCTTGTGTTTGGTGACTACGATGTAGACGGGACTAACGGTGCTTCGATGCTGTATCTTTTTCTCAGAGAACTTGGCGGGGATGTCGGGCACTACATTCCAGACCGAATCAAAGAAGGGTATGGAATTTCGCATCAGGGCATTGATAAAGCCCGTCAAGAAAACAGAACGCTATTCATTTCCGTCGACTGCGGCATCACAGCCGTGGATCAGGTTAAGTATGCACGGGACTTAGGAATTGACGTTATCATTTGTGACCATCACGAGCCCGGCTCAATCTTGCCCAGTGCATACGCAGTTCTTGACCCCATTAAGCCGGGAGACCGTTACCCATTCAAAGATTTATGCGGGTGTGGAGTCGGCTTTAAGCTTATCCAGGGGCTGGCGAAAAAGGTTGGGAAAGAATCGGACATCTCCTCCTACCTCGATTTCGTCACGCTTGCAACGACGGCTGACATCGTATCCCTTAAGGGAGAAAACCGCGTCCTGGTCAAGATCGGACTCGAATTGCTCAACACAAATCCGCGACCAGGCATCAAAGCGCTTATTGAGACCGCGGGCCTGAAGGTGGGACAAATCACAACGGGGCAGATCGTGTTTGCACTCGCCCCGCGCATCAATGCGGTGGGGAGGCTTGGCGATGCAATGCGTGCGGTGCGGCTGCTGACTAGCATCGATCCCTCGGAAGGGGAGCATCTTGCACAGGTACTGGAGGAGGAAAACCGTATTCGCCGCAAGATCGACGAGGACACATTTGCGGAGGCTCAGGAACTTGCTGAAAACGTTCTTGACGTGAAGTCGAAATCAGCCATTGTCCTTCACCAGGAATATTGGCACCCTGGAGTTATCGGCATTGTTGCGTCGCGAATGGTAGAAAAATACTACAAGCCTTCGATTATGATGTCAACTGTTGATGGTATCGCCAAAGGTTCAGCTCGAAGTGTTACAGGATTCGACATCTACAAAGCTCTCGAGAAGTGTGAAGACAAACTTATCCAATTCGGTGGTCATAAGTATGCAGCCGGACTCACAGTGGATATCTCACGCCTGGATGAGTTTCGAGAAGCATTCAATGATACAGTGAAAGAGCTGATGACGGAGGATTTGAAGACTCCGCAGATCAGGGTTGACACCGAGATTTCTTTGTCCGAGCTTACACCGAGGTTCATTCGAATTCTCAAGGAATTTGCACCGTTTGGGCCGAGCAACATGAAGCCAACCTTCCTCAGCAGAAATCTTGAGGTGCGAGGGTCGCCGCGTATTGTCGGAGCTAACCACCTAAAATTCAAAGTGAGGCAAAATGGAGCTCTTTTCGACGCAATTGGGTTTGGCCTTGGGGATCTGCTTCCGCAAGTTAGCGAAGGGCGGAGCGATTTGGAGTGTGTCTTTTCCGTAGAGGAAAACGAGTGGAATTCACCCACGGGTGCACACACACTTCCACAACTGAAAATAAGAGACTTACACTAAAAGGGAGTTCAGGTTTGTCAGGTCACTCAAAATGGTCGACAATCAAGCGCAAGAAAGGAGCAACAGATGCCGCGCGCGGGAGATTATTCGCCAGATTGATCAAAGAAATTTCCATTGCAGCACGCTCCGGAGGAAATCCTGATGCTAACCCTCGACTTCGTCTGGCAATCCAGAATGCCAAGAACGCCAACATGCCCGCGGATAACATTAAACGGGCAATTCAGAAAGGAACTGGTGAGCTTCCGGGCGTCGCGTATGAGGAACAGACCTATGAGGGTTACGGACCAGGTGGCGTAGCAGTTCTTGTTGAGATTGTCACGGACAACAACAACCGCACCGTGTCGGAGATGCGTCATGTTTTTTCCCGAAATCACGGCAATCTAGGCCAGTCTGGGAGTGTTGCATGGATGTTCCAAAAGAATGGCATTATTGTCATTCCAAAGGCCGGACAAAACTCCCCTCTCGTGGAAGACGACATCTTAACAATCGTTCTTGAAGCTGGAGCCGACGACATGCAAGTGGAAGAAGATGCCTATACAATCACGACCTCACCGCAAGCATTCGAAGCCGTGAAGAAATCTCTTGAAGACAGAGGGATAGTGCTGGAAACTGCTTCGCTTCAAATGGTCCCACAGAACACCGTCAAGGTAACTGGTAAAGAAGCTGAACAGACTCTGAAGCTGATGGAAGCTCTTGAAGAGCACGATGACGTTCAAAACGTTTTTTCGAACTTCGACATCGATGAAAAGGAACTCGCAGCACTCAATAATTAACGCGAGAGCGTACCGACCTTCCTTCAAATCATTTATCCCTCGTCACACCGATGTGCGAAAACGACGCACTATCATCGTACTTGGCGTTGATCCCGGTACGATCGTGACCGGCTACGGAATTGTTGCCCGACAGGATTCCGAGATGCGATTAATCGAATGCGGGGCCATCAAGAATGCCTCCAACGAATCGATACCTTTGAGACTCAGGAGAATATATTCGGACTTGCAATCTGTGATCAAGAGGTTCCATCCCGATGAGTTTGCTATCGAATCCGCTTTTTATGGTAAGAACGCGCAGTCGGCTTTGAAGCTCGGTCATGCCAGAGGTGTTTCAATACTTGCCGCAGTTGAGAAGGAAATCCCAACCACCGAGTATTCCCCGCGAGAAGTAAAGAAGGCGGTAGTGGGGAGCGGCAAAGCGTCAAAGGAACAGGTCCAGTTTATGGTTAGATCCTTGCTGGGTCTCGCTGATAGAAAAATGCTTTATGACACGTCCGACGCACTTGCGATTGCACTCTGCCACCTCCACCGCATCACGGTCCCAACCTCTAAACACAGAGACTGGAAATCCTACGTCGCAGCTCACCCTGAAAGGGTCAGGTCGTGATCGCAACCTTGACCGGTGCACTCACACACAAATCACCTACAGAGGTGGTTATGGACGTCAACGGCGTCGGCTACGGAGTGAGCATCCCAATCTCCACTTTCGAAGTACTTGGTGAAGCGAATTCGGCCGTGACTCTCTTCATACATTTGTATGTTCGGGAGGACACACTGCAGTTATACGGTTTTGCCACCGAAGAAGAGCGGGATACTTTTAGGATGTTGATCTCAGTTTCAGGAATAGGGCCGAAAATGGCACAGGGAGTACTCTCAGGAATCACTGTGTCTGAATTTAAGCGGCAGGTCACTCAAGGGAACCTAGGGGCCTTAACGGCCATTCCCGGCGTCGGGAAAAAGCTTGCTGAGAGGCTGGTTCTGGAACTCCGCGATAAAGTAGGCAAGCCTGAGTTTGCAACGCCAGCCGGGATTCCTGCGACGGATCCGCAGTCACGAATCCATTCCGAAACATTGCTGGGATTGATCTCTCTCGGCTACACTCGCGTTGCTGCAGAAAAAGCTCTCCGTGCTGCCATCCGTGAAACCAATGGAAGAGATGTTACAATTGAAGAATTGATAAAGGCATCGCTTCGACAAGCAGGGAAATGAGGCTTCATATGCAGGAAATGTTCAGAAGAACGATTTCCGGAAAACATTTCTCGCTTGCTCACAGCCATTGAATTTCACCTAGCAATGTGTTATTTTTGCAACCAGTGCGCAAATCGGACTATACATCCCCTGAACGTCTGGAAGCTGAAGCAGAATTCGACCAGACCCTCCGTCCTCTCACCTTTGAGCATTTCTACGGACAGGAAAAGATAACCCAAAACCTTAAGGTGTTTATCGCCGCTGCCAGTCAGCGAGAGGAACCCCTTGATCATGTTTTGATAACCGGTCCGCCTGGACTCGGCAAGACTACCCTTGCTTATATCATCGCCAACGAAATGAGGAGCAACATTAAGACCACCTCAGGCCCAGTGTTGGACAAACCGGGTGATCTAGCCGGTATCCTGACGAACCTTCAGGAAGGTGACGTTCTTTTCATTGATGAGATCCATCGTCTCAACCCAATCGTTGAAGAATATCTCTACTCAGCAATGGAAGACTTCCGTTTGGACATCATGATCGACTCGGGACCGAGCGCAAGAAGCATTCAACTTTCCCTGCCGAAATACACACTGATAGGAGCCACGACACGTGCAGGGCTCCTTACCGGGCCCCTTCGGGCGCGGTTCGGGGTCACAAACAGACTTGATTACTATTCCATAGACACCCTCTTCAAAATCATTCTCCGATCTGCGGGCATCCTTCACATAGAAGTGAAGATTGACGGCGCGGAGGAGGTCGCCAAACGATCACGCGGCACACCACGTATCGCCAACAGACTACTCAGACGCTGTCGGGATTTCGCTCAGGTAGACGAACGACTATCTCACTCCAAAGGAGTGATTTCCAGAGAGGTTGCGGATTACTCCCTCAAGGCACTGGAGGTAGACGAACACGGGCTTGATGAGATGGACAAGCGCATCCTGTTGTGCATTCTTGAAAAGTATGCCGGTGGACCTGTTGGCTTGAACACTCTAGCTGTGGCCGTTGGCGAGGAACCAGGTACAATCGAAGAGGTGTATGAACCGTACTTAATTCAGGAGGGGTTCTTGAAAAGAACGTCTCGAGGGAGAGAGGCTACAAAGCTGGCCTTCAACCATTTCAACTTGAAGCCATCGACAGACGCGCAGCCCTCCCTCTTCGCCTGACAACTCGAGAAACCACAGACTCAAGAACGTTCAGATGAGTAGCTATTCTGCAAAACGTACCATCATAGGTCACGTTGAAAAAGGAACGGACCTCTATGACAGCATTACCAGAATCGCACAGCAAAACAATATCATGCTAGGACGCGTGACCGGCCTTGGCGCAGTCCAAAAAGCCAAGCTTGCATATTACGACCAGAAGGAAATGAAGTACAAAGACTTCGAGCTGAACGAGCCCATGGAAATAGTATGCATGTACGGCAACATAAGTGTGAAGGATGGCAGACCTTTTGTCCACGCGCACGTCGCGCTGTCAGACGGAAAAGGAAATGCAAGAGGTGGACATCTGCTCCCCGGCGGCTCGCCAGTCTTCGCGTGCGAGATAACGATCGAAGAGTTCGAAGGTCCTGAACTCGTTCGGGGATTCGATGAACGAACCGGGCTTGCACTCTGGCCGAAAGAAAAAGTACTGTAGCTCGATAGAAGATCCATCATATGCCTCTCGATAGAGACCTGCAATCCATCCAGGAAGTAAGAGACCTCCTGCAAAAAGCTCATGTTGCGCAGCTTGAGTTCCGCAATTACTCGCAAGAACAGGTAGACAGAATTGTGAAGGCAATGGCAGACGCGGGATATGCAGAATCAGCACGATTGGGGCGACTGGCGTCAGAAGAAACAGGGTTTGGTAAGCCTGAGGACAAGCAAAAGAAGAATGAATTCGCAACGAAGCGGGTATGGGAATCCATCAGAGATTTGAAAACCGTCGGTGTCATTGCAGAAGACAAAGTGAAAAAAGTCTTGACGATCGGGGAGCCCATGGGAATCGTTGCCGCCTTGATCCCATCGACGAATCCTACATCGACCGTGATGTTCAAGGCCATCATCTCCGTCAAAGCACGGAATGCTTGTGTGGCAAGTCCGCACCCGCGCGCAACGCAATGCACAAATGAGGCGATGAATGTGCTGCTCGATGCGGCCGAGAAAGCAGGAGCACCAAAACACCTGATAGCTTGTTTGACGGCCCCCACAATCGACGGGACGAATGAACTTATGAGCCACAAGCTCACAGCGGTTATTCTCGCCACTGGCAGCAGCGCAATGGTAAAGACTGCCTACAGTGCAGGCAAACCGGCGCTCGGAGTCGGCTCTGGCAACGTGCCCGCGTTTATCGAACGAACGGCAAACGTCACCAAGGCCATAGCAGATGTAATCTCCGGCAAACAGTTCGACTACGGCACGCTCTGCTCAACCGAGTCTGCTCTTGTGTGCGATGCGCCAATCAAGAATCAGGTTGTTGAAGAGTGCAAACGCAAGGGAGCCTACTTTGTTGCCGGAGAAGAAAAAGAACGGCTTGCGCGGCTGATGTTTGATCAGAGAGGCGCCATCAATCCCGACATAGTTGGAAAGTCACCCGCGTTTATCGCGCAGAAAGCCGACTTCATTGTTCCCACCGGCACAACAGTGCTGATCGCCGAAGTTCAAGGAGTTGGCCGCCAGTACCCTCTCTCGAGGGAGAAGCTCTCTCCGGTGTTGTCTTTCTACACCGAAGATGGGTGGCGGGATTCATGCCATCGGTGCATTGAGCTTCTCGAATTCGGCGGCATTGGCCACACGCTAGTGATTCATTCCAAAGATGATGACATCATTATGAAATTTGCGTTGGAGAAGCCTGCGTTCCGCATCCTTGTAAATACCCAGGCCGCTTTGGGTGCAGTTGGCTACACAAATGGCCTCGACCCGTCAATGACACTTGGCCCGGGTACATGGGGCGGTTCTATCATCTCAGATAATGTTACAGCGCGCCATCTGATGAACCTAAAACGCCTCGCATTCGAAACCCACCCTATTAACCCCGACCTTGGCGAAACTGACAGAAGCTACCCGGTTCAACGAACAGCCACAGAAGAGACTGCAGGCTCATGGATGGACGAGATTGACAGGCGAATCATCATGAAAGCCGGGAATTCTCCGGTGTGGAAGAAGGAAGAATTACCCATCGATAAACCGAAAACATACGGATCAGGACTATCAGCAGAGGAAGTTGATCGCCTGGTTACGTCGTTTTCCAAAAAGTTGAAATAGGAGGCAATCACCACAGTACGATTGCTTGACGATCCTCATTGAGTCTTACTCTACAACTTGAGGAAGAGTAACTTGCATAAATTCGTTATGTAGCGATAGCTCCAAGGGAACAAAACCACAATTCACAAACATAGGAGGCAAACATGTCAGAACAAATGCAAATTCTGCTGGATTCACTCAGAACTTTTTGGGTTCAACTGAGTGCCTTCTTGCCGCAACTGATCGGCGCATTGATCATCCTGTTCGTTGGTTGGCTGGTAGCAAAGCTGGTACGGAGAATCATAGTCAAGATCCTCCAAGTGGCACGTGTTGATCTCATCGCTGAAAAAGCAGGAATAGAGGGGTTCCTAGCCCAAGCGGGAGGCAAACTTACCATTTCGTCGATCATCGGCAACATTTTGTATTGGTTTATCATGTTTGCTGTAATTCTCTCGGTTTTTAATACCCTGAACTTGACCATTGCAGCTGAACTCCTCAACAAGATTATCTTGTACATTCCTAATGTATTAGTTGCAGTCATAGTACTAGTGCTTGGGGCGATGCTTGCAAAATTTATCCAGGGAGTGCTGATTACATTTTTGACCAAAGCAGGCTTCGACGGTGCCGAGGTAATCAGCAATGTTGCAAGGATTGCCATTTTTGTGTTTGTCTGTTTTATTGCACTTGAGCAACTTTCCATCGGCGGTGAGATTCTTGTCTCCGCGTTCCAGTTCGGGTTTGCTGCTGTCTGTGTCGCATTAGCACTTGCCTTCGGCCTGGGAGGAAAAGATTGGGCAGCGCGAGTGATCGATGGCCTTGGAAAAAGCCCCAAGAAAAAGACTTAACACAACGTAATTAATTAAGTACTCTCTACGCATAACCAGCTGCCGCGCGTTATAGTGCTTTAACAGTGCGCGGCGGCTCTGCTTAATGGCTGCATTTTTGGAACCGAGTCGGAAATAATCGGGTGCAGTCTAGGAATAGTGCCTTAAAGACCATCTGTTACACAATCCACCGGAGAAAAAACGAATATGAGAAAATTCTTAGTCTTCATTCTATGCTTAGTCGCTTCAAGCGCCTATGGACAACAAGACACGGCAAAAGTACCAGACTATGGTTGGAAGCACAGCCTCGTAGCTGGCCTAACTCTCACTCAAGTTGCCTTCACAAACTGGGCAGCGGGTGGACAAAGCGCACTCTCATGGACAACCTCTCTTGAGGGGAAATCTGCAAATGACCAACAAATAACAAACTGGACGACGTCCTACAAATTTGGATTCGGTCAGACCCGATCGGGTGATCAAGGACTCCGAAAAACCGATGATAAGATTGACCTGGAGACTATTCTCACGTACAAACTGGGAACGTATATCAATCCGTACGCCGCAGCTACTTTCAAGTCTCAGTTTGCTAAGGGGTTCACATACAATGATGACGCGGGGACCAAGACAGCCGTCTCTCAGTTCTTCGATCCTGCTTATCTAACCCAGAGCGCTGGAGTGGAATATCAGCCAATCCCTGAGGTAAAAACACGGTTTGGTGCAGCAGTTCGTGAAATCATTACGTCAGATTTCCCCTCCTACGCAGATGACCCAAACACCCCTGAGATCGAAAAGACAAGCGTGGATGGTGGACTTGAATCTGTGACTAACGTTGAATGGAAACTAGAGGATAACATCCTATTCACTTCGAAGCTCGAATTGTTCGCACCTTTCGATGCGCTCGATGAAATCGTGGTTCGAAACGACAACACCCTTGCCGCAAAGGTGAGCAAGTACATCACGGTGATTCTCAATGTCCAATTGATCAATGAAAGAAGGATAACGCCAAGGACACAGGTAAAAGAGACGCTTGCCCTTGGATTAAGTTTTACTCTCCTTTGACACACTATGTAGAAACAATGAGTCTAACAAAACTTCCAAGGAGTTTCTATTTGCGACCGACGAAAACGGTGGCAAAGGAGCTCCTCGGTATGTTTTTGATACGTCGAGTTCGAAAGCGTTGGTTGGTGGGGAGAATCGTTGAGGTCGAAGCCTATCTCGGCGAACTGGACCCAGCAAGTCATGCCTATCGGGGTAAGACGAAAAGGAATGAGGTGATGTTTTTGCGAGGCGGTCACCTGTACGTTTATTTCACTTATGGCATGCATTTTTGCAGCAATGTGGTAACCGAAGCAGAAGGCATAGCCCGGGCTATTCTCTTGAGGGCGGTTGAGCCGGTCGAAGGAATAGAGGTCATGGTGCGCAATCGTCGATCTAACAAGCGTCACGATCTCATTCTAAGGACTACTGCACGTGGTAGGGGCATTAGTCCGCCTTTCGCAGATGAAACTCTCCTCAATTTGTGCAGCGGACCGGCGAAACTCTGCCAAGCCTTCGGAATAGGACGAAAGGAAAACGGCACAGATCTCTGCGACAATCAGATTTGGCTTGCCAATGATACGTACACCAGCCAGAGCGTAACGATTGCTGCGTC
Organism: Ignavibacteria bacterium; assembly: GCA_027295705.1. Classification (GTDB taxonomy): domain Bacteria; phylum Bacteroidota; class Ignavibacteria; order UBA10030; family UBA6906; genus JAPUKJ01. The sequence continues at coordinate 22,243 of JAPUKJ010000032.1, forward strand.
TAGAAGGGTTGGAGTGAATAATGGAGCCCGACACAAATGGAGATTTTACATCAAAGGTAGTCTTTATGTTTCGAAGAGAAAACCGGCAAGAATTTGAACCAATCTCACAAAAAAAAGTCCATCGACCTCACGACCGATGGACTGTTCCTGTTTATGCACTCCTTCTTATTTCATGAGCACCAATTTCTTCATGTCCACATAATCACCAGCGTGGATGCGATAGAAGTAAACCCCGCTGCTAAATCCTGTTGCGTCCCACTCAGTTTCGTAGTATCCAGACTCTTGTCTTGCATCGACGAGTGCTGCCACCTCCCTTCCAAGCACATCATAGATCGCAAGGCTGACCTGTCCGGAAGCCGGTAACGAGTACCGTATAAGAGTAGCTGGATTGAATGGGTTCGGATAGTTCTGTCCCAAACTGTATGCAATCGGCAAGGGTTTTTCAGATACGCCGGTGAGAATGTCAACGGCAATCCCATCCATATAATGAACTGTCCCGTCTAGATCGATCTGCTTCAGCCTGTACCACCACTGCCCTGCAGTAGCTGTTATATCAATGTATGAATATTGTTGCGGCTCAAGCGTAGTGCCATGACCTGGAACGAAACTATTCAGGATCAGTTGGTACGAAGTTGGTTCGTCGGGACTTTTCTCGACCTCAAAGCCGTAGTTGTTTGTTTCAGAGATTGTCCCCCATTCAAGCC
>JAPUKJ010000320.1 GCA_027295705.1 Ignavibacteria bacterium
CAGGTTGAAGATACTAAGCGTCGTTCGGCCCATTGTCTCTACTTTGAATCTAATTGTGGTTGCTGGTGTGAACGAAATAGGGGGACAATTTAGCGTGTGCTTGGAGCTCATGGACTTGGACGACAGGTGTTTCACTTCAACAAGATCATTTTTTTGATAGATGATTGCTCGTTGCTCACCAGTTTGTAAAAATAGATTCCGTTTGCAAGACTTGTTGCGTCAAACCGAGTCGTGTACACTCGTCCCGGCTCAGCATCGCCCGAGAACAAAGTTGCGATCTGCTGACCAATCAGGTTGAATACACTGAGCGTCGTTTGGCCTCTCTTCTCAACGGTGAATGTAATGGTGGTCGAGGGGTTGAATGGGTTAGGATAGTTCTGCGTGAGGGAGAAGACTGCCGGGACAGTCTTATCGTCTGCACTAGTTACACCATCAACAATGACCTGAACAGCTTCTGTAAAGTGAATCGTGCCGTCGAGATCAACCTGCTTGAGCCGATAATAGTATGTACCTTGCGGCACACCATGATGAGTCCAAGAATAATCATGCGGTATCAATGTTGTTCCTTGTCCAGGGACGAAACTATTTGGAAGGTCAACAAACGAGCTTGTATTGTCCACGCTTTGTTGGACATAGAACCCGTAGTTATTCGTTTCGGTAATGGTGCGCCAGGTAACGTGAACACTGTTGGAGTTGGCAATCACAGCTGCGTTGAAATAGGCCAGCTGGATGGGCAGAGCGGCATCGTTTTCTGCGATGGCCCAGTCAGAAAATCCAGTCAGCCCGATTTGCTGAACATAATTGTCTGACGTGTCCACGACCAGTGAACCCGCGTTTAACCAGCCAGTGCCAGGATTTTTCCAGAAGACATAATTGGCTTCAGTACCACGAACCTCAGTCTGTTCATAGGGGAGCCTCAATGTGTAGATGAAACCGGGCGCTCCCCCCGTGGCGGTGATTGTGTAATAACGTTTGGCAATCTTGTTTGTGTCCGCAGTCGAAGCCAGGTTCGGTGGATTCGCATTCGGATATGCTGTCACCGTAAGATTACTTGGATTGTTGATTCCATTTGGAACGACAAAGGATTTTGAGTCAGCAAAATAATATATGTCGACTGAGCCAAAGGCAATTGCGCGAGAAATAGTCCCAAGGATTCTGTTTGACCCGACCACCAATGCTGAAGCGCTTGTTTCATCGATGCCAAGGGTATGAATCCCTGTGATGATATTGCCATTCGTTAGCGTGAGCGAACCTCCTGGCGCAATGGAAACGTCGCCCGCCAAAGTAACTCCGGCTGGGTTATCTACTATGAGGTGGCAAAAGGTTGACGCAGCTATCGATTGATTCGACGTGCCTACTAGGGATACCGTTGCCGTGCCGCAATCAAATATTCCATTGTTGATCCAATCGCCTTTGACTTGATGAGCAATTGCAATTCCGGCATTGAACGTGGCGCCAGAATCAATCTCCAAGTTTTTCTCGATACTCATGCTCGTTTGAGCTTGAACGGAGTCCTCGAGCATGATGTTATAGAATAATTGATTTGGCGTGGAGCCGCCAATTTGTGTGTTAACGAAGGTCGTTGTGGGAATCTGGCCAAAGCCCGGCGAGATGCTAGGAAGATATGTCCCATTGTTCGTCCAGGTGGACCCTCTCATCCAAAGCACCGTTGTTCCTACTGCAGCATCGATGGTTCCGTTGTTTTCAACGTCTCCATCAAAATTGATATACAAAATATTTGCCGAGACGTCGAATGTTACACCACTACCAACCGTGAGTTTGCCTGCACACGTAAACGCGGTGTCGGATGGCAATGGGGCTACAGTCTTCTTGCCGCTTCCACCCAATATCAGATTTCCAAAGATGATGCCTGATTGAACGGTCTGGTTTCCTGGCTCAATATATTCGAACGTGCTGTTCACATGGAAATCAAAAATATCAAATTGTGGATTTGAAGCATCCCCACTAATGGTTACTTTTCCGCCATCGCCCGTAATTAAGGTCCGTGTTCCCGAACCTCTTTCCCTCAAACGCCCTGTATTGCTCATAATGACCGTTCCGTTTACCGTTGCCGATCCTGGATCTGCATTGATGCGCACGTGCCTGTTTGCATCGATCCAGAGCGTACCTCCCGCGTCAATGACAAGATTGGCACAGTCCCGGTTCCTCGTTCCAGCTGTGACTGTATCTCCGTTCTTGATTGTTACATTGTCATTAGCATCCGGAAATCCGTTTGGGTCGGTACCAGACACTAATTGCCATGTGGCAGCAGAATTCCAAGTCCCACTCGCAACGCTTTCGAAATTTCCTTGGGCAAAAGTCGTTGGGCTTAGTGCTGAGGTGAGTACAACCAGCCAAAGCAGAAAGCCCAAACGGAAGTGTACACGAAACATCTGTTTGTGTTTATTTAGTGACATAACGTGTCCGAGAACCATGAAAATATCTACTACTCTGTATTTGCTGTGAGCCAGGCTTGCATCATTACTCATCTTGCACTCCATACTGCACTTGTGATTATTTCAGCAAAATCATTTTCTTAATGGATGAATGGTCATGCTTGTGCCCGCAAAGAAAGGACGACCAGCATGCCGAGAGCCATCACAAATAAAACTGCACTGTGCCATGAGCCGAGCAGAATACGTCCGCTCAGCTGTGAACTTGACGTCAATTCATTGTGGAAATTTGGTGACAAGAAACGTAACTTGCTCCCCCTTTTGCCCCAAGAACGATTATGGTGTGATGTGCGGCACTGTATTCAAAGGAAAGGCCAGTAATGTCCGGTTAGATTCTTTTGGCAGGTCTAGGCGCGCAGAGTTTTTCAGAAACTTGAGAATTTTTATCAAAACGGAACAAATGAGAAAGAAAAACTCCGAAGGGAAGAAGGGAATACTCGAAGTCGAGCGAAATGTAGTTTGTAGAAAAGAAAGGGTCGAAGTGCAGAAACGTGTGAAAATTACTTCGTCTTGGAAAATATTACACTAGCTGAAATCACCATTCGCGGGATTCTCAGTGACGTGGCTTTTCTCTCAGATTCAGCGGGAGAGCCTGTTTATCTCGTCAACGTCATTTTTCGAGTCGCCACAAAGTTAGGCGCAGATCCGCCTGAGCGGGACGAAGGATCTCCCGGCTCCAGAGTTCGTAGGACGAGGTCTCCTGGCGCCAACGGCAACACGGCCAAGCGATAGAATACGTTCCGCTTGCCATGCCATTTGCATTCCAAATGGTCCTGTACTCGCCCGGTTGCTTAGCGTCGTCCACCAGGGTTGCGACTTCCTCGCCAAGCATATTGAACACCTTCAGCGTTATAGAACTGGAGCGGGCCAAGGAAAACCGTATTGTTGTGCTGGGATTGAATGGGTTTGGGTAGTTCTGCGCAAGATCCATCCGCGTCGGCGTGGACTTTTCTTGAACATTCGTGGTTATGTCCACTGACACCAAGTGAGCATCAGTAAAATGCGTTGTGCCGTCAAGGTCGATCTGCCGAAGTCTGTAATAAAACACTCCCTCAGGTACGTTGCTGTGAGTCCATGAGTAATCTTGGGGGATCACTGTAGTACCATTGCCTGGCACGAAGCTGTTTGGAATATCGATAAAGGCCGTTCCTGGGAGTGTGGTGTCACGCCACTGTGTGTAAAACCCGTAGTTATTCACTTCTGAGATAGTTCCCCAAGTAATATCTACGCTCTGGGAGCTTGAATTGTATAACGCGTTCAGGTAATGTAACTGAACAGGAAGGGGACCGGGAGGACCATCAATCGACGTCTTTGGATCACCAATAATCACATCCATCCATGATAAATATCGGGAGGCCATGTAGTAACTTTCCGCGAGATTATATCCGGATGTGTATCTGTCGAACAAGATGTGAACTAACACCAAAGAGCTCGTAAACGGTTCATATACGTATCCCTTTACTCCACTGATTCCTTCGTCGATCAAATCTGCAACAAGCGACTGTCCATAGCTTGGTGGCATTTCGAATGAGCGCCCGGAGGTCGAAACATAGGTTTCGGCAATAGCTCCCGGAGCCCATGTATTGTGAGGTATCCCGTACTGTGTGTAATTGTCAGCGTAGTGATCATTACTCCCCCAGCTCACGTATCCTATGACGTCCTTGACCCCCGTTTGGTATGTTGTGTCTTCATCTAGTTGAACGGTTTTCCCTTTACCTTCAAGAATTGTCCTGGCCGTGGCCATATAGTTGTTAAGCGAAGGAAGCAACGAGTTCCAACCCGGATCCTGATCGAACACAAAGCTGGTGGATGGGCTCACGCTAATTTCTGGTCCACTTCTATCAATGATGTCGTACACTTGTTGCACAGTGTATCCATCTAGTCGTGTGACGAGATAAAACCCGAACTGCGCTCGAGTAAAATTCGCTGACTGATAATAGTACGGAGAGGTAACCCTGCCCTCTGAGCCGACAAAGGACTCGTATGAGCCCAGCATGCAAGCGAGGTCACTCTCGACTGATGACGAAGGTGACGAGGTCGAGTATGTATTCCCTCTGTTGACCTTAAGCGGTACGCCTTTCGTGGTAACGATGTAGTTAAGTGCATCAACGAGATTGTTTGTGGTCAAATGATTTTCAATTTGAGATCTGAGTGTTGAGAACATTGAGCTGTCGATTTCTTCAGTCGTATCCGTACTGACATAAATGATATTGACTTCGGGAATGGAGCGCGCAGCTTTGAAGTAATTTCCAATTGCCAGTGATCTGGTGCTATTGATGTTTACTATGACAGCGACATCGTCGTAGGTGGTCGTAGCTGTTAGTTTTCCGGACTGAATCAACAAGAGTGAGATGACATACGTGCCAAAGTGAATTCGCATTGTGTCGCTTTCTCCTCACTTGTGTCTGGGCTGAGCCGTGACTAATTCAGTCTTTATGCCAGAATGGTCTGACTGCTCTTAGCCATCAGGACGAGTGCAAACTCGCTTAAACCGTGCCTTTCTGTGCGAATTGGTTCGGACCCTAGAAGAGGAGGAGAAAAATGATACTACCTCTGCAAGTATTTTCTACCGCTCGCCCTGTACAATTTGCAGGGTGTCTTGACACTAAATTTTGGGTCTATTGTTTCTTTGGCGGGTAGAAGGGAAACCGAAATTGGTGTGGTAGGAGGCGTGAAGTTTTCGTCTCGGGTTGTAGATGGATTTTCATCCATGTTTTCGATAAATTTGTGGTACGGCATTGCGAAAGTTGTTTGGAGAGGTGGCCGAGTGGTTGAAGGCGCTAGTCTCGAAAACTAGTATGCGCGCAAGTGTATCGAGGGTTCGAATCCCTCCCTCTCCGCAAAACTGCGTCCACATTCGATGGACTTCGTTTTGCAAGCAATCCACAACTGCGACCCGCCAAATATATGGCGGGACTTTTCAATCGACGAAGCTCTGAAGGAGCGTAGTCGGGCATTTTGCAGGCATCCCTCTTCAGCCGTGACACATGCCAGACTGGTACGTTTATATCTTGAAGAGCGCAAAGAAGGATTTCATTTACGTTGGCTCGACCAATAACCTGCAACGAAGACTCTTTGAGCATAACGGCGGTTTGGTGCAGTCAACGAACGCATATAGACCACTAGAGATCGTCGCATACATTGCAGTAAGGACAGAGAGAAGAGCAAGAGAATTGGAGAGGTATTTTAAGACCGGCTCTGGAAAGGCAGTTCTTAAGAAAAGAATCCTGACCGACGAAGTTCCGCGGAGCGGGACGTAGTCGGTCCCTCCCTCTCCGCAATTTTGTTTCTACTGTTCTTTTGGAAACCTAAAAAAACTTGAACTACCTTCCCGGGTGTTTTCCTACCCATGTCTCCCAGACCATATAAGAAATAATCAACCCAGATGTCCCCGCTATTTTTTCATCCTTCCGACGGCCACGGTCTCACCATCTAACGCTCGTTTTGTTCCTAGTTTTGACAACAATATCAACACTGCGCAATGTATATGCTCAGGATGAAACTCTCGTAAGGAGCGTGGTTGTTGGGGTTGGGGAAAGCAAAGATGGAATAGAAATTCAGCGCGTTGGATTAAGAAAAGATTTTGATCTGTTGTTTTGTGATGGTTTTGGATGTTTAGCAGCTTATTACGAGTCATCTCTAAATTTCTGGAGACACGGCAACGCGGCGGTAGATTCTGCTCATCGTTAGAATGTCCTTTTGATCTCCGTCACTCCAAACATCAGTAAACGAAAATGATTGTGTTTACGCGCACACATGATCTAAAAAAAATTTGCACTGGGGATTATTGGCTTGACAATCCGAGAGGTTCGTAATATTATATGTCAGGTAGAACAAATCATTTGAAGCTCACCAAATAGCAATTCCAAGATCGTTAATCTGCATTACGCGATCACGCACTACGAATAAAGTTCTTAATCTCTCGTACGACAATCTACTCTGTCGCGTCCGGGCTAGCAGAAAACGGGGGAGATAGCGCGATGTGCGCAGGGAGATGCCGTCAAGAACGTATCTACCGTTCGATAAGCCTCGAGGAGGAGCGAATCCAGTTACTTCCGATTCCGTCTACTGGAACATACTCCATTATTGAAATTGCCCGTGCAATCCATTGTCTTTTTGGTGTTGCATCTTTAATCTATTTTTTGGAGGTTACAGCAGTCCAGTTTCAGCTGCTGTTTTTCCTCGGATTTTCCTTTGTTGTAGTCATGTCGTTACGTTACTTTTGATTCAGTGCACTACTCTGATTTTTTGTCTGTTCTTATTTAACTCACTTAAGAGGTCATTCACTAATTCCTACCATATTCAGGGAGTACATCTAATGAAACCACTTACTTCTTTTGTAATAGCTTTTGCATTTGCTTCTGCAATTTGCGGTTCCGGGGCTGCCTTAGCTCAAACTGTGAAATGGGTTGATTCCAATGTTGGCAATGACAGCAACGATGGGAACACCGAAGCAATGGCTTATAAAACTCTTCAATTTGCCATCGATAATTCTACCAGCGGTACCGCGAGTGCCCAATCAATAATCAATGTCAAAGATGGAACCTACCTGGGAATACTCCAACAGACTGGATTTGGATTCGACGCGTTCATTTTGATTCAGAACAAGAACTATCTGACCATTCAGGCAGCTCCGGGGGCATCACCCAAGGTTCTCGTGACTGCCTCTGATCCTGGGGCCCTGTTGTCCGGGCGGTATATCCATTGAAAAGTCCGACTATGTGACTATCGACAATATCGATACAAAAGTCCCTACCTCGTGGGACAACATCGTCCTTTTTGACGCCAATTTTCTCACAGTGAGAAACTCCCG
>JAPUKJ010000321.1 GCA_027295705.1 Ignavibacteria bacterium
TTCAACCAAAATCTCTGGATATGCAAACCCTGTCATCGCTCCTGTAGCTCCTGCCATCAGCTCTTCAAGAAGGTACATACCCCCCAAGCCGCCGAAGATCTTAATGGGAATTCCTTTTCCTTCCTGAAGGAGTCGAGCAGTCTTGAGAGGTGTGGGCGGATCCTCTAGTTTTATGGTGCGCGCTTTGGGGACTTCGCGCGCAATTCGCACTAGGAGTTCAGGTTCCATTGCAAAACCAGACACAGGTGGATAATCCTGCACCACAATTGGGATATCGACGGCATCAGAAAGGCATTGATAATGTCTGAGGACCGCTTCCGAACTTAACTTTTGCATTTTGGGAGGACTGACCATCACGGCACTAGCACCGGCCGATTTCGCATTCTTGCTGTATTCAATACAGGGCATGAGCCCTCCAGCCGTTGTTCCAACAACAACTGGGACCCGACCCTTAACTTTTTCCATAACTGTTTCGAGCACAAGAGATCGTTCTTGATCACTCAATTTGGCCGCCTCGCTGGTCACCCCCAGTGCAGTCAGTCCATTGACGCCTGCTCCAATATATAGCTCGACTACGCGCTCCAGGCTATTGCGATCGATTGGCCCATTAGACATAAACGGGGTGGGCAATACGGAAAACACACCCTCGAAGAATGGCTCGCTCATCTCACAGAGTGACGTTCAAAACCGACAAGTATTAAGAGAGACGTGAACCACCCTTGACGAAGTAGTCTCGCAGTTCTCCCCCCGGGGTTTTTCAATTAGCAAGTACCAGTGGATGTTGCAGGACGGTCCGTCTGGAGAACAGAATGGAGGGGGTTGGTTCACCCCCCCTCCATCAGTCTTGAGAGCAGGTACGAAGAATTGGCTGATTATGTTCAAACTTGAGCCAAACTTCAGAATCCCACGTTGATTCCTACGACATGGTTGTCGTTAAACAATTCCGCCGGGACGTAAGCATAATTAAGATCTATATCAAGGTTGCCCACGTTAGCAAAGTTTACACCAAATCCGAGGGTAAAGTTTTCAAAGACGTGATCAGTTGCGACGTTAGCACCTTGAACCGGATCAGTAGAGAACAAATAACCACCTCTGACGTAGAGTAGCTGATCATAGGAATACTCAACTCCAAACCGATATTCATCAACAGCAAAGTTATTGTTTTGATAGGCAGAGGTGACCATTAGACTATTCTCGTCACCGATTGGGTAGGAATAAGCGAGCCCTATTTCGAAAACAGTCGGCAAATCAAACGTGGCAGCGCTGACCTGCAAAAATCCGGCTTCTCTGTCAGAGCCTTGCACATCAGCTTGCCTGAAAAGACCAGATCCTTCATATTTCAATCCGGGTCCGAGATTTTTCACTGTAACTCCTGTTGTCAATCCCTGGATGCCTATGAGATCCCGATATTGAACTCCAAGATCGAAGCTGACGCCGCTCGCATTGACTCTCCCAAAGGATTCCTGGATAGCATTGACCGTCACTCCGACTGAAGTGCGATCAGAAAGACCGACCGAATATGTACCTCCTATCACAAAGAACGTCGGTTCTAGAATCTCCCCGGTTCCGTCCGGCGCGCTCTCTGTTGTCACTTTTATCTCGCCGAGCTCAAATGATCTCAACGAAATCGCAAGCGTGCCAAAACTGAATCTACTGCTGATGGACGCAAAATTCACATTAATGTCAGCAATGTAATCTCGGAATGAGAACATTGCGTTCACATCTCTGCGTGCGTTGTCAACGCCAGCAGGGTTCCAGTAGATGGCTTCAAGCCCTGAAGCAATGGCCACGCCCGAACCGACTGTTCCAAGGTATCTCGCGCCCACGGGGATTGTCAACTCTGGCGCTGACGAGGTCCCAGCACGATTTTCACCGCTCCCAAAGGCTATGAGTGAAAGAGCAAACATCATGGCCAGCAGTATTGTAAAGTTCTTTTTCATTGTTCTGTCTCCCTAGTTTCTTTAATTACGTGGTTTCCAAAAAGTGAAATTCCCCGTCCCTAGTATATTCGGAGAAATTGCTCTTCCATGACCACCATAAGCTTCATGATTTTGGTCTCTCCAACATTAGGCAAGTTAATATGAACAATGTAGACACCACTTGCCACCGGCAGGTTATTTTCATTCCGAAGGTTCCATCTCATGAATTGCTCACTATCGTCCTTGTTTAACGTTCTTATTAGCATTGCACCCAACGTGTAGATCCGTATGATTGCCCTTCTCGGCAGGTGGCTGAACGTAACAAATTTTCCCAGCCTCGTCTCTTCCCAGAGATTGAAACCATAGTATGGATTCGGGAATACATTGATCAAGTTAACGTCAGCCTTGGCAAGTGCATCGCTTTCTCGAGTTGAAGGTGCGGTAAAGCTAAAGCTCATGGGAATTGGTGAGCCAACAACTTTTACCAATATTCCATCAACTACAGGATACTTCCCATCGCCTGAAAGGTTTGATTGACCAGTAATATTCTGGTCGCCAACAGTGAGGCTCCAATTAGGTATTCCACCCGGCAACGTATCCAGACTGATTGAGTAAGTAGCACCCGTTGTTTTTGATGGATCGATGATGATGCCAAACGCCATAACGGTAGTGTCCGTACCGCCTGCAAAGAGAGTATCTCCCGACGCCGCTCCGTAGCGCTCACCAGGCTTCGACGTTTGTGGTCTTGCCGTTCTCAGGACAGGACTTGACTCGAGTGCACGGAACGGCGAGCTGATATCCTCAGTAAAGCTATAGGCTGTTACTGCAAAGAAATAGTCTCGACCATTGATTACTGGAAAACCAGTAATCGCATCTCTCTCGATGCTGATGAATCGCTCGACGCCAGCATTTGTACCAACCTGAGATGGCTGCTCAATCACGACACCCGTTACGGGGTCAATTGCTCTACCCAAAATGACAGTAACTTCATTGATTTCGTCGAACGTTGCAATTTTCACAGCATCGCTGAGTGATGAAGTGGCACTTGGGAATTGGTAGACATTATAGCCTTCAAACCTGAAGCCACTGCGCTCAACATCCTCGATCTCGCGAGCGAGGTCTGCCTGCCCCCAGGACAAGACTATCTCTCGATCAAGCTCCCCAACTGTAACAGTCGGAGCAGGGGGGGGCTCAGGAAGAACAAACAGGTTATCGAAGGCAAACTGAGTGAAGGTGTCATTAAATTTCATGACGGTTATGCTTGATTTGGCGTCCGCACCGGTTCCTGCTACCATAGCAACCACAATTTCAGCCGTGTCTCCCAAAGCCATGCCAAACGGTCCATGTATAAGAGTAACACGACGGTCTCCGGGCGGGAAATCTGAGCCGTCTATCCAGCCTGTTCCTGTAACGGGATCCCCCGCAACAGTAAACCGTGTACGCAGGCCCGTAGTCGGATCGATTACGGGTTCGTCAGGGCCATCTAATGGTAAAAAACCACGCATCGCTTTGTACCACCGGATGGTCCGACTATACTCACCATTTGGGTAGGGTGGATCGATTGCCCCGGCAGCACCCCGGAAGAAGCCCGTAAGGGGAGTTGGGTTTCCCTGCGCATCCTGTAAGACATACCTGTACCCTTTCCTCCACTTTAGATCGACAATTGCAGAGTCATTCGGATTCCCGGTGAACTGCGCAACACCATTTAGAAAATCCCAACCAAAAGCGGGGGTCGTCAAACCAACGCCAAGGTAATCCCTGTCAAGGGTTGTAGAATTCCAGGCGTACCCGAGATCTAACGTTGTATCAACCGCAACAAAGTCGTCAGTCCAGTTACCCAGGCAGGCGTCACACCACTTTACAACGTACATGCTGTCAATAGTTGAGCCCATCGGCGTGCTTTCGGTCCCCTTATAGATATATTTTGCCCTGTAGAAAACAGATTCGTTTATCGGCGTTGTGGATGCGTAAGCCCACGCTGTCAGTTGAAATTCAATTCCAGTTGGATTCGAGCCATAGAATCCTAGTGACCGCGATGACTCAAGGTCATTTGAAACCTGCCAAACCGTTTGACTCGCTCCAGAAATCCCTGGAACGTCGACGGCAGGGTCGTACATTCCATCGCCATCCACATCGTTGTAGGGCGCCCCTTTGTTGTTGGCAGGCCACCCATTCCAATCTGCTTCGTATTGGTCCCTCACAGCTTGAATTTCAGCATCTGTCACCTGAGATAACGCTATGTCAAAAAAGTGTGCAGCGTCATCTGCTAAGTCGGCTGTTTCCCAGTCAGGTCTGACCTTCCATATTCTTACGTCAGGAGCCTGCGGATCCTCTCTTCCAGTAACATTGCCGGGAGTGCCAAGGATTCGCCCCGCATGCATACCGGGCCTATCTAGGTTACCACCCACACGGATTACTTGACTGGTATTCCCATCATTGACCCGTCCTCCGAAAAGCCATCCACCCGCCCAAGCCCACGATATAGTCCCCTTGGGATAGGTGCCTGCTGAAAAACCCAGGTGATGGTTGGGATGCCAGCCCTCTGCTCTTGTCCAGACAGTTATGTTGCTGGCATTGAGAACCTGGTTAAACGGCTCCCCAGACACTTTACGGACCGAACCCGTTTGAGCTCTTCCCCGCGCTGCTTGCTTGTCCGGTTGGCTGAAGAGAATGACCGGAAAGAGGAAAAAGAGCAATGTCGTTTTAAAGTACAGTTTCATATTCTCAACTCCTTCTTTCTTTTAGTTTGTGGTCTATCATAAGCATGACTTCTGGCAGGGTCAGATTTCGAACCGTGCACCGAGAATGATTTGCCTCGGCGACCCGAACAAATCATTGCCGTTGCGCTCCCGTTGATGCTGTCGGTTCTCCAAGTTAATGGCTCGATACAAGTCGATGTACCGCTGCCCGCCGTTTGCCTCGATGTTTTGTTCACTGAGCTCCGGGTTTGTAAGATATCCATCATCAAACGCATTTCCCGTCCTCAAGTAGACATCGATTACGCTCTTGGCGTCAAAGACATTCAGCACCTTCACGTAGATATTGAGGGCATAGGATGAGATTACGAAGGTCTTGTCCAGTCGCAAGTCTAATGTCCCAACCCCGGGGGTGGTAGAGGAGTTTATCGGCTCTAGGGGCACACGATTTCTCGGATCTCCGTCATTCAATATCCCTCCACCATCGGCTCGTTGCTGGCCTAATCCACCGCCAGACAGCGTAAAATGCCGTCCGCTATTGAAAGAGAACAAGAGATTTAGACCCATCCCTTGAAGTATTGGCCCTCCATCTCCTTGCGCGAATCGATAATCAAGCCATACTGAACCCCGATGGCGCTGATCATAGCGGAGTGGACTCACCAAGGATGGCGCCTCATCACCGAGTTGGATAGCACCTGCTGAACTTCTCGGGAAGTTATTTATTCCTTTGGCGCTTGACAGTGTATAATTGACTTGAGCTTGCACTCGATTCGTGCGTCGTATCCTAAGTTGCAGCTCGGCACCAAACGTTGTGGTAAAGTCGCTGTTTACATAAACGAAATAAGGAGAAAGGGGTGAACCCGCAACTGTCTCCTGAACCTCTTGCTGAATCTGACCCTTTATATTTTTATAGAATCCAGTGATGTCAAAAGAGGTGAATTCAGAGATTTGCTGCGTGAAGCCGATCTCATACTGCGTCGTTCGGACGGGAGCAAGATCATTCCCAATTGGCGAGTTAAACCCTTGCTCGTCATAAGCACTCTGGCGCCCCTGAAGAACCCTGTTGAGTTCCGGAGCTTGGACAAATTTCCCGTATTGAAGATGGAAAACGGTCCTATCCGTTACGGGGAACGAAAGGCCTAAGCGAGGTTGAAGGAAGGTCCATGTCGTCCCCTCAACAATACCCAGCAATTGCTGATCGTCAGGATTAAAGACCGGATTCGATGGGTCTAGTATCCTCCAGCTATCCATAAACATGCGGTCAAGCCTTAGACCAGCATTTATAACCAGATCGTCGAATTCGATCTTGTCCTGCAGGTAGAAGCTGAGAAACCACGGATGCTTCGGCCCATCGGGACCTGAGTCAAGCTCACGCAAGAACTCGTCATATCCATAGTTATTAATATTAGAAGCATTTCGGATAACTCGGGCCAGCAAATCGGAACCAAAGGCCAGATTGGGCTGCGTTCGAAGAGTCGAAAGAAGTCCGGCCAACCCTCCTATACTGTAAAGTCGCATTGTCCAACGCTCATACCCAGTTCCCGCCTTGACTTCGTGCCTTCCCCATTGACCTGTAAAGCTGGCCGATCCGCCTATGTAGCTTCGCTTGTTCCTTTCATAACCCGTGACCAGAGCCCCTGGTCGATTGAAAGGAAAACCAAAGAATAGATACCGGTTAGGAGGTTCTGACGGACCAACGAACTGCCAGCCGAACTCCGCCCCTTTTGCACTGTCAGCATAGAGCAAGAGGTCTGAAAAGCTCTGATCATCGCCAAAATTGGGATCGTACAACTCGCGAGATGAAGTCAGATAATTTACATTGACCTCGACAAACTTCAGAGGATCGATAAAATAAGTCCCCTTAATATTTCCAAAGAAGCTAGTGTTATCATCGTATGGTAGCCTCGCCGCATTGAAAAGGTTCCTGATGGGTAGATCGTTAATGAGCCTTCTACTGGACGTGTAGCTTGACGCGAACCTCACCAGGAGCGGATTATAATCGAATGATACCGTTCCATTGACCGTATACCTGTTATCAAAACGGGCTGGTACGTTTCCATCTTCCCATCGAACTGGTGCAACAGATGTATCACCGGCCAATCCACTAAAAAAGCCCGTGTCCTCAAGAAAGCCGAAATTCGCGCCGGTCCAGAATATTTGCTCGTAGTCCCGGATAAATGAGTTCTCACCAACGATGTTGAACTTGATATTGTCAGCCACCAATGGTCCGCTAAGGCCCAGAACAGCGTTCCTGTATCCATAAGAGAAGTTGCCGAGAAACTCATCGTGCGGGTAGTTCCCAAAATCATCTGTTTCGTACTGAACAAATGCTGAGTAATTAGAACCACCCGTCTTCAGGTTTTGCTGGATAATCCCCGCCGTGGCACCGCCAAATTCAGCCGCGTATCCGCCTGTCTCGACAAGAATCTCTTCAACAGCTTCAGGTATTGTCGTAACAAGGTTGCCTGCTCCATGGATATTCCTGGTATTTGCACCTTCGACAAGGTAACCCACTTCATCTGAGCGGCTGCCGCGAATATAGAACTCACCGTATTGCTGAACCACGCCCGGCACCAACGAGATGTATGCCGACGTCCCGCGGACAGGCAGATCTTCAAAATCCTCCGCCCTTATGATCCTTTTTACGTTGGTCGCACTTTTCTCAATCAGAGGTCGCTGTGCAATAATAATTATTGGTTCCACCTCGATATCTTCACCGGGCAGTGAGAAATCTACATCCTGCGTTAGACCGGCTGCCACTCGAATCCCACTGATCGTTACATCCTGATAACCGACAAAGGATGTTTTAACATCGTAGGTTCCGGGCGTGATTTGCAGTATGTTGTACCTTCCGTCCACATCAGTTGCTGCACCTAGGGTGGTCCCAAGGATCGAAACGCTCGCGCCAATCAATGGCTCCCCTGTCTCTCTATCAATGACGCGGCCACTGACCTTCCCACTCTGCGCAATTGCCATACTCGACGGAAATAGCAGCAACAAAAACACCAAACAGTACCTTTGGGTCATGGTGATACCCTCCTTAGAAATGTGTTAGATATGCTCGGATCTATGAAGTACATGATCTAGAAATGATCTCGTTACCGTTCTGTGATCGCTTCGTATCAAATGCAGATTGTAGCAGTAATGGCCTATGGACAGGCCGTTGAGTGTGATATGGACCTGATGCGTAACTGCACCCACTGTAACCATACCATGGTTCGTACATGGATGGTGGTCTAGTTTTATACTTCTGCTTCGGCGCGAATGTACTGTTTACGAACTTGACTATTTGTTTTGACGCTTAGCAGCTAACCTCTGGTATGCAGAATGAAGGAACTTCCCTGCGAGAGCCATGAACGGTCTTCGCTTTGGTACTAATCATAAGCTTTTCAAATGGTGAAATCAAGTCCTTCAGGGAAAATTCTTTTGTGGGATTTCGCCTACATAGGTTGACGGCCCTCATTCCACCAACAAGCGTAGAATGAGCCATTGTAAATCCTCTTGTTTATTGGATCGATTGGCCAAGCGCTCCGAATGCCCTGCAAAACCGGGCATTCCGATTGCGTACGCTGTAAGTGCTGAAGTTATATCGCATCCAAGGCCAACAGCTGATGCAAGAATAGGGTCTGCGTACTTTGTAACCTCGGGACTCAAGCCCATTACCTTTTCAATGAAATCCTTATAGGTCATTGTATCCAGCCAGCGTTCAAAATCTTCCCCATCATAGTACTTTTCGTTGTTCTTCCTCCAGATCAAAAAATCACTCCGGACCTTGTTCGGAAATGGCGCCCCATTAAGATCGCGCTGCCACATGTCGCGCACCCAACGCGGTTCCACCCCGTGTGAACATTCGTCAAAAAATAGCCAAAGCTCGGGGTGTGATCTGCCCACAACATGAAATCGTAATTTTCCCTTGCGAACTCAAGCCGCTTTAGATTTAGATCCCAGCTTTGGTGTTCAAACTCTCGCGGAATTCCCAGTTCCTCGTAGACTTCGTAATTTGACTGCCCCGGATTTGGAACAACAAAAGAGTTGGAACCCTGCGGACCCATCAGACGCTGCCTATTAACAACGAACTCGTTTCGCTTCGCCTCACCTCCGAAAATGGGATGATTGTCAAGCAATAGACACTTCTGTTCTGGCCGCCGGACCTGCTTGAATTCAAAGGCGGCTGAAAGGCCGCTGATCCCTGAGCCTACAACCACAAGATCGAACGTCTCCGCCGTATCGATAGTCTCGTCTGGCAAATGATCGTAGCGGCCATCCCTCACATCATGAGCCACGCGAGTAGCTTCCGATGTATTGGCGTAGTCACCCACGCCGCCGTATTCTTCCTCCCAGACCTTTTCTTGTATCTGTAAACCTAAGGGCGCCCCGCATCCCAGCAATATAGCACCAGCACCAAGTAACGTTGCATTCAGAAAATCTCGACGCGTGATCTGCACATCCATTCCAAGGGAAGCGATCTTAGTCTAGCCCTTTGTCTACATAACTCATCCGTTGAAGCTTTCAACTTAGATTTGTATTCTCGGATATCAAAACTGCATGTTCTCCATGAAAGGCTTCCATTTCTCCTCTGGAGAGGGAGAAGTCAGCAGACTCACAATAATCAAACTGAGAATTGATAGAGCCATGGCGGGAATTATGATGTAGTCAGTTTCTATCAATGGCTCTGCCAATACGAAATTAGCGATGGTGATCAGCAACGTGACGCCCATGCCGGTGGCAACCGAGGTAACCCCACCGGCAACTGTAACTCGCTTCCAGAGGAATGCTGCAAGCAAGGCTGGCGTTATCCCAGCCCCAATCATTGCATAAGCCGTGAATGCCATGTCAAGAATGCTTGGGAAGAAGTTAGCAACCACATAGGCTATCGCGCCAAGGATAAGGATCCAGAACCGTTGGAAATTCACAATTGATTCTCTAGATACGTTCGGATTGATAAATCGCTGGTATA
>JAPUKJ010000322.1 GCA_027295705.1 Ignavibacteria bacterium
AGACAACCAAAATTCACTCCGTTGCCGGCCATCTACCACCGGACGCAGCACTTGTTGCAACTCGCCCGTTCCGTTCGCCGCATCACACTATATCAGACGCAGCGCTTGTAGGCGGTGGTACCGTTCCACGTCCGGGAGAGATTTCTCTTTCACATCACGGAGTCTTGTTTCTTGATGAACTACCGGAATTCGCTCGCAACGTACTTGAAGTCCTCCGTCAGCCGCTTGAGGATGGACACGTAACGATCAGTCGTTCCAAATTGTCCGTGGATTATCCTGCAAATTTTATGTTGGTCTGTGCGATGAATCCGTGCCCGTGTGGATACTACACCGATCCATCCAAGGAATGCACATGTCAGCCCCTCACGATACAGAAATATATGGCGAAGATCTCTGGTCCTCTCCTTGATCGGATAGATTTGCATATCGATGTTCCTGCGGTCAAGTACAAGGAGCTTTCCAGCAAGGAGAGCGGTGAGAATTCTGAGGGTGTCCGGAGTCGAGTGATTCAGGCGAGAGAAGTACAGGTCAGACGCTTCAAGGGAAGAAAAGACCTGTTCGCAAATGCGGACATGCAATCCAAGGAGATTCGAGAGTTTTGCAAGCTCGATGACGCCGGCGAGGAACTTCTTAAGATGGCTATCACGAAGCTGGGATTATCGGCGCGGGCCTACGATAGGATCCTCAAAGTCGGCCGCACGATTGCAGACATGGCCGGAAGTGAGGGCATACGACCCGAGCATGTGAGCGAGGCAATTCAATACCGAAGTTTAGATAGGGAGCTTCACTCATGAACAAAAGGAATTACGTCAAAAAATGATTGATGCGGATTGGCGAGATAATATACCCAGAGAGGAGTTAGATTGACCACAAGAAATTTTGTACGGTTAATCCATCTGTTGAAAGCACGGCTATGATCAGGCTATAGGTTAAGATAAATCACTATATGGGAAAACGTATGAATATCTATGGAAGGACAACAGCTGTTCTGTTACTCGCGCTTTGGATTTCTTGTGGGGGGTGCTCTGGGAGTAATACCTTAACTGACCTGACCGGGAGTTGGGGAGCCGAACACATCGGGATCGTAGTTGGCGAGAATGGTGCAAAGCTGGAATACGACTGTGCACACGGTACGATTGATGAGCCTCTAATCGCAGATGAGAACGGTGAGTTTGAAGCAATTGGCGTTCATGTTCGTGAGCATGGAGGACCTATCCGATTGGGCGAAATCCCCGATGAACACCCGGCACGCTACAAGGGATACATTAAGGGTAACGTGATGACGCTGACCGTTACGCTTACCGATTCTGGACAGAAGGTTGGCGCCTTTTCCCTGACTCGTGGGATTCCGCCTCGCGTACATAAGTGCTTGTAGGATTCTTGTTCGTTCAATAACTTATCCAAATCTTCTATCAACTTCGCTCCCCCTTTGCCTGGGTACACAAGATGACTGGGCACACATCAGAGCACAGGTTTTCTGTGAGCGATAAACATCGTTGTTCGTCAGCCTGAACTTTGGAGGTTCGTTTTACTCGCTTTTCATCTTCTCCGCAAACACTCCTTTTTGCTAACACTCGTGTCGCCATCACAATCGAGCTTTTGGTGACAGGAAAGTATTGACAAAATCCTCGACTTGAAGCATATTAAAGTTAGATTCTTACCCTTCTCCCCGAGCTAAACTCTCAATAATTCACTTACAAAAAGCTGGAGCTGTCCTTGGGACAACAGCAGATCCTGTTTCTCATTCTCGCTGTTTGTATTATCGGCATCGCAGTTTCCGTTGGTGTTATCAAGGCTCAACAAGGGGACCTGGATGACAGACGTGATGTCGTGATTGAAGAGCTTGAACGATTGGCCTCGAAAGCTCAGGAGTATTACAGACGTCCTCTGCACGAGGGAGGTGGGGATGGTTCATTCCTTCGACTCACCGCGAGACCTGGCGGTATAAAAAGCTTGATGGACGCTCCTTCAACAAAGCATGGTGACTTCTTTGTGAAGATGTCGAGAGCTTCCTCGCATCTGCAACTCATTGGAGTTGGCCTGGATCGTGGGCTTGACCCGCACTACCCCGTAAGAATTATCATGACTGTCTGGCCAGAAAACACCTCCGTCACAATTCTTAATTGATCCTTTCTTTGTAGTACCTTCCTCGGGCGTTTTCACGCCCAGCTATCGATTGATTTCCTTTCGATTTTTTGTATCTTGAAAACAGGAAAGTAGCTGACCGATCTTTCACTTACCACGTTACTCCCTCGAGGTGGTCTTAGCATTGCGAGATAACCCCGAAGGGAGTGCTATATTGAAAACTATGCGAATTGCGTCCTCAACTCCGGTCCCAGTTTTCGAGCGGAGTGTATTTCTACCAGACAATATCTGGTGATAGAGACTTGACTAAGCAGATGATTCTTCCGAAGTAAGCAGCCATACTGGGAGAAGGAGAAGAACCGATGAAAAAATTCATTTATATAGTGATCAGTCTCGCAACACTCTTTGGTCTCTTCATCATGTTTGGTGGTCCTTCACTATGGAAAGACCCTCCGAAGGAACCGGTGCGACGTACATCAGGTGCTATGGAGGCATTGAACTTCTGGACTAGATCGCGGGCTTATCCGAATGCCGACATTCCACCAGATGCTTACTATCGAGCGTTTGAGACGTCGAAAGCTCAGTTTAATGAGGCACTCTCACGCATTGTCGCCGACACCGCATGGCGGCCCATTGGTCCGCTGAACGTCGGTGGTCGGATGATCAGCGTTGCAATCAATCCTTTGAATCCCAACACGGTTCTTGTCGGTGGTGCTAGCGGCGGTGTATGGCGCTCATATACAGGCGGTCTAGGCGGTGATTGGCACAGGATCAAAACAGGTTATCCTGTGCTCGGCGTGATGGCTATTGCAATTAATCCCGTTGATACAAACGTAATATACATTGGAACGGGAGAAGTATATGGGTATCACAAATCCATTGGTGGGACCGTTGTTCGCACGACACGCGGAAGTTACGGCATTGGCATTCTGAAGTCGACCAACGCTGGAGCAACGTGGCAAAAGAGCCTTGATTGGTCATTTAACCAAGAGCGGGGAGTTCAGGCAATCAGGTTGAATCCTTATAACCCTAACACAATATTTGCCGCTACCACGGAAGGCATCTACAAATCAGTTGATGCAGGAGCGTCGTGGAATCTCATGCTCAATGTCCTCATGGGAGAGGATATTGTCATCCACACCGGCGACACCAACATGGTCCTAGCGTCGTGCGGGAACCTCGGTAGCGTAGGCTCGGGTGTATATCAGTCTACAGATGGAGGGGCAAGTTGGGTGCGTCTTTTGGGTATTCCTTCGTTTTCAGGAAAGACGTTGTTGGAGATGTTTGCGGCTGATCCAGACATTGTTTATGCAAGTGTCGCAGATAGTCTGTCAGGGCGAGGTCTGTGGCGTTCCACCAACTTCGGTAGTTCATGGGTGCAGTTACACAACGTTGATGTTCCCCGATATCAGGGATTCTTTGCACACTGGGTTGCCGTTCATCCGACGGACAATTCAAGGCTTATTCAAGCCGGCGTGAGCATTTACCTATCAACGGATGGCGGGAGTACTGTCAACGCGGTGGGTGGCATTCATGTCGATCACCATAACTACGCACATCACCCGACGAATCCGGAAATCCTCTACGTCGTCAACGACGGTGGAGTCTATCGAACCGTCAACTTTGGCGCTAGCTATCAGAATCTGGAACTGAATCTGCAGACAACACAGTTCTACAACGGTTTTTCAAACTCTGCGACCGATTCACTGCTGGCCATGGGAGGACTTCAGGACAATAACACTGTCATCTATCGAGGCAATCCATCCGCCTGGTCGCTAGTTATCGGTGGCGATGGGTGTTGGACGGCGATCGATCAAAACAACGACAACATCATGTATGGGGAGTCTCAAAACAACAACATTAATAAGTCGACAGATCGCGGAGCCTCGTTTTTCAATGCAACGAGCGGGTTATTCGGATCAGCTGCGTTTGTTGCGCCGTTTATTAACTCTCCCTCACATCCTAATGTGTTGTATTCAGGGCGACAGAGGATTTTCAAGTCCGAAAATAGCGCGAACAGTTGGTTCGCAACAAACAATAGCGTACCGCTCGACGCCAACTTTGCGCTCTCGATGGCCATGTCGCATCAAGGTCCTGACACGGTGTACGTTGGCACGGCCCCTCTTTCAGAACGCGCTCACATATTTCGGACAACGAACGGGGGAGTAATTTGGTCAAACGTTACGGGCTCACTGCCGGATCGGTATCCGATGAACATAGCAGTTGATCCCCAGAACGCTGCCAATGTGTATATCGCTTTCAGTGGCTTCGGAACGGGACATATCTTTCGATCTACGGATGCAGGGGTTACCTGGGTGGATGTGACTGGAAGTCTACCGGATGTTCCAACATCTGCAGTTGTGGTCGATCCAACATACTCGGACCATGTTTACATTGGCAACGATATCGGAGTGTATGTCTCTACGGATGCCGGGACAACGTGGTCTGCGTTCCAGAGCGGGATGCCGGAAGCAGTGATTGCTATGGACTTGAGTATTTCCCCCTCGAACCGCATGTTGCGAGTTGCCACCCACGGTAACGGAGTATACGAACGACGGCTGCTTGACAAAATGCCGACCGGAGTCTCGAAGACGAGGGACGTGGTTTCGCGATTCAAACTTGAGCAGAACTATCCAAATCCCTTCAATCCGGTGACAACCATCCAGTTCACGATAGGTAAATCGGACTTTGTATCTTTGAAAGTATTTGACCTTACAGGCAAAGAAGTGGCGACGCTAGTAGGTGAGGAAAAGCTAGCTGGGACCTATCGCCTGGAATGGGACGCTGGGAGTTTGGCGAGCGGTGTATATTTCTATAGACTTCAGACGAGTGATCTAGTCGACGCTAAGAAACTGCTGTTCCTGAAATAACCTGCGGGCGGGAAAGGAGTGCTGCAGTTGAAATAAGAAGAAATTTTGGCTAAGTTATTCAGGTTTATGCGGGGCGATACCTCAAGATCACGATTGGGGCTCGCCCTTTGTTTATTTTGTCATGACGGCTATAAGCAAAGGAACGAGATTCTTGGGAGCATCAGCAAAACGGCAGTGCAACATATGCAGATGGCGGGGTGAGTTTCGAAGGCCTGAGGGTGGAAAAGAAGGGATGATTTGCGGAAACTGCAGCGCCTCAAGTCGAAACCGTGCGGTAATGTATGTTCTTGGAAAGATACTCAAACAGGGTCCGCTTGCCGTGTACAATTGGTCTAAGAATAAGGATATCCGCATGCTTGAATCGAGCGCTCGAGGTTCCTACCCGGTGATGCTTGCCGATAAGTTTGACTACTATGCCACGGAGTATGATGCTGAAAAGATTGCCAAGAGGAAGAAGCCCCGAGAATACGCCGACTTCCAGAATTTACATTATGATGACGAGTCTTTTGATGTGGTGATTGCATCCGATGTATTCGAACACGTCCGCAAGGATGAAGACGGCTACAAGGAGATCTACCGGGTGCTTAAGAAAGGGGGAACGTTCATCTTGACCGTTCCGTACAATCACAATCAACCGGAGACGATTCACCGTGTTGATACAAGTGGAGACAAGGACATCCACCTTCTGAAGCCGCAATACCATGGCGGCGGCGGGCACACATTGACCTACCGTAACTATGGAAGGGATTTGCTCTCCCTTCTGAAGAGAATCGGATACGCAGTAGGCCATTTCGAATTAGAGGTTCCCAATCTTGGGATTACGCAGCAGAGCGTGATTGTTGGAAGGAAGGGAGACTATGTGGACGTGATTGACAAAACTGAAGTGAGTGTGGCCCAAAAATCGCTGGGTTTTCTCCTTCCCTACCGGATATTCCTGTTATATAAGTACACGATCATGGGGTTCGTGCACTACTGGAAAGAGATGATGCGTAAGTAATTTGTACGGTGTGTTATGGAAACAATTACTGGATAGAAGAAGTGAACCATTTGGCTGTACTTGATTGTGAGAATTTGTGTCTATCCGAGGAGGCAGTCTGGCAAGAAAAGCTTTATGTACAGCCATTTCCAATTCTGCATAGGATGAGTATTTCATTCCCCGAGTTGTCTTCCATACAGTTTCTACATACAGGTTAAGAAACCGCACAATCAACAACGCGTCCGCTTCTGTCGCAGGATGAAACAACTCATTATGAGTTGCTTCTTCCATGATTCCTGCTCCAAGCAAGTATTGTCTTCCCTGACAATGAAGAGGCTGGAGAATTATCATGTCCACCCAGCAGATGCGCGATGCGAAGGTGGAATTTGTTGCGAAACTGTCAAAGACTGGTAAAAAGGTGATGATGAAATGAGGGTGGCGTTCTTCTACACTTTAGTGAAATTGGGGGCGCCAGCTTAGCGTTTGAGATGCGAATGAAACGAGTAGAGGAGCTAGGGGGATGTTGGGACATTGCCAAATGAGAATTGCTATCTGGGGAAAAAATCAGCCTATTCAGGCTTCAAATGGTTGCAAGCCGAATTGTGTGTCAGCGACCTTTGCGCTTGCGTCTTTAAATGATGCTACAACGATGGACCTATCCCTGGTCATGACCTGAAGGGAATCCCCTTTCCTGTCAACGACATGGTGAGGAAAATGCTGTTGAAGCACCCTCGTCGCATTATCGAGGTCATGGAAGAAAATCTTCTCAAGACGCTGGCGTGCATCTTCCGAGAGCACCCCTGCCGATTTGATCTGTCTTAACTTCATGAGACTGCTCCTTCGTTTCCTAATTCGGCGAATTACATTGTTAATTGTTGACAACGACATTCATGGTATCTGGAAACACATTCATTTCGACTTTTATAGGGTCTCCGTAGGGGTCTCTTTCAGTACCTTTGCCCTCGAGTCTTATGAGGTTCTCGGTTGCATTCTTCAGTCTGTATGTGCCGTTCTCATTTGTTGGCTTTGACGTCAGGTCAGCCAGCGTTAAGCCTGCAAACGATCCCTGTCCACCGCCGAATAGGAAGGGGCGACGATAGTATAATTGCGCGCGGGATCCAAGGTTTACAAGGTCAATCGTGACCGCGTCACGGTTCAAAGAAACGGCGTTATCCTGGAATATCGAAATCCCCACCGCAACAGCGATACCGACAAGGATGACGCTAAGGCTGATTAACAAGAGTTGTTGATATCCCATTGTTTAGAGCCCATATGATATACGGAGTAGGATTGTCTTGTCCTCAATATAAGTCATATGTTCAGCGGAGTCTGTCAGTTGACGCACACGGAATATGGTCTGTTCGAAGGGTGCAATTTTCCTGTTTCTTTGGTACCGCACAGACGATCTGAATTAAAGGGTTTGGGAATGGGAGGGAAGGTGCAGACAACATGATGCGAACTTCTCAAAGCTGGCTGGTGGGGGATGGTGTTTCCCTCTACGAAGTGCAGAAGCTCTTGGGGCACAGTAACATCAGTACCACCCTAATGACCCTCACCCTGACTGTGACCTTTTAATATGTGCTAACGATCTGCCTTTGTCACTTAATCCCATCGAGGCGGGCAACATCCAAGTTAGGCCGTAACTGCCCCGCTTAACGTTACTTTCCAAAGCAAGAATGACCCGCGAGCCTTCATGGCTTGCGGGTCACCTATGTTAACAGGAAGGGGAGTTTGTGGGTACGAAGAAACTCCTCTTGTTGAAATAAGTATTGTCATAAATAAAGCCCTGACAATCGTTGGGGCTTTCTTGTATTGACCAGCCACTCATTTACATCTGAAAAACTCCTCGGCACGCCTTTTACAGAACTCTTAGGTGTACAGCCACTTGCAGCCTGAGCATTTGCACGACACTGTAAACAAGATTACGGTGGTGCTGAATTGAGGGGAATGACTAAGTGCAACTGAGGGTAGGGGGTATGCCCCACTTGAGGGGGTGTGTGGTGCGATTGAAGGTATTGACTGAGTTGCATGGGAGGAATATTTACTCAGTCTGAACCATTTTTGTAATGTATTTGAGGAGAATAGATACTCTAAGCGTTAATTTCTCAACCAATAGGCTGTTTTTGCTCAGGTACACTTCTTGTTATTCATATCACCAATAAGCGGAACTAAAGAATTCGAGAGCATGAGTTTGGCTTGAAAGTTTTTATGGGAGTACGCCATTTTCCCTCTGGATTCCTGTTACGCGGTCAACGCTTCTAAATACGTTTCCACTACATTTTGATAATGCTTGAGTTAGGATTTTGCATTAGATAAGTGAGGTAACTTAGCCATAAGAAGGTGCGACTATGAATCACTCTCTCTTCGTCTCAACATTGTTCTTGGTGACATTGATTCTCTTGTCAGGAGAAGTCTCCGCCCAGTATAGCTCGCAAACCCAATCAAGTCGGACAAATGACGAGCTCAGCGGAGTTTTGCTTGCTGAGGTCCCTCCAGGACATCCGTCAGAGGAAAGTATGGTAGACTCTCACTATGTACCTGTCGCTGGCAAAACTGTCGGTGTTGTGCCCCCCCGTGATTACTCGGTGGAACAACTTAGCGAACTGAGACTGCAATACGGACTAAGTGCCGTGAGAGTTGACCCTAACGCTCAGCAATATGACAATGCATTGCAGGCCGGCTATACTCCCTCAACTATCATGGTTGCAATCTTTGACTTGTATACTACTGTTGACAACTTTCCTGGAGCGTGGTATTACATTGATGAACCTGTAGAGCACGACTGTTATGGACACACGGGAGGCTCGCATCTTTTTTCTCCTCAGGAACTTGCAACCATTCATGACTATGTTCATCAAATTAGACCTGATGCAAGATTTGTGATTAGTAGCTACAAGAGATGCAGTCACAACCAAATTGCTTCGACGTATTGTGATGTTATGATGTACTCTGGGTACAAGAATTGGGACGAATTATCGCTTCCAATATGCCATGTAAATATTGGATGGGGTGACGAATGGGAGACGCCATGGCTGCCGGGGAATCAAAACCAAAGCGATAGCTGGACGGACATGCAAAATACGTATGGCTCGAAGTACTCTATGACATGGATTAATGGTGGAGGTGATGAGTACAATGACTTGTTCGGGCATGCCAACAGCTTGGGCCTTACTTACGTATGGGTGTGGTATGGCGGTCCAATCGATTCGACAACGCTTGAATCCTCATGTCACGCCGCTTGGCAAAATGGATGGCTGAACAAAGTTCCCGGAAATCCTTCAGATGTGGAAGATGTCGAAGAGAAGGCACTTCCGGCTGGGTATGCTTTGGAGCAGAACTATCCCAACCCCTTCAACCCATCGACGAAAATCCAGTTTACACTGCCGAAGGCAAGCCATGTAAAGTTGGAAGTATACAATGCGTTGGGAGAACGAATAGCGACACTCGCAGATGAGACAAGACAGGCCGGCTACTACTCAGAGCAGTTTAATGCTACTGGTCTTGCGAGCGGGTTGTATTTCTACCGCCTCCAGGCAAATGATTTTGTGGAAACGAAAAAGCTACTGCTTATCAGGTAGTCCTGCTTCACTTTGGCGGGAATGTTTTTGGTGAGGCAAA
>JAPUKJ010000323.1 GCA_027295705.1 Ignavibacteria bacterium
GCCAAAGATATTGGGGATAAAAATGGCGAAGGGATTGCGCTTTATAATCTTGGAGAAGATCATCGTAGTATTAACGAATATCAAAAAGCGATGGATTATTTTAAGCAAGCGTTAGGGATATATATAGCTATTGGGAATAAAGAGGGGGAAGGGGGGGCTCTCCAAGCCTTGGGGGATGTCCATTATGGACTTGGAGAAAATCAAAAGGCGATTGAATATTATAAACAGGCTTTAAAGATTGCTCTAGCTATTGGGGATGAACCAATGAAAGGAATGCTTAGCAATAATATAGGAAATATCCATTCTAGACGTGGAGAATATCCAAAAGCGATTGAGTATTATTCTCAAGCACTAAAAATTGCAAAAGCCAATGGGGATAAAAAACGGGAAGGAAGTGCGCTCATTAATTTAGGAGCTGTTTCCAGTAATCTAGGAGAGTATTCAAAGGCAATGGAGTATTATGAGCAGGCATTAAAGATTGCAAAAGTTATTGAGTCTAAAGTATTGGAAGGGGAAATTTATAATAATCTGGGATATGCTAACTTTGATCTTGGAGAATATCAGAATGCCATAGACTATTATGAACAGGCCCTAGCTATTTTGGGACCCTTATTGGGCGAAGATCATCCTGACACAAGAATGGCTAAATCAAATCTTAGCAAGGCACAAAGTAAACGGAGTGAACATAAAGACGGTGGAGATGGCCCTTCTGAAAGATACGGGAGGTTACAAGGCCATGATGAGTAATGCTGTTGTGGCTGATGAATTAAGAGAGCTTTCAGACTATAAACCAACTCGTTATCAGGAATTAAAATCTGAAAGAGCGAGAAGGGTTAAGGTTAATGCCCCAAGCTTTGGGAGGCAATAGCGATGCTTCGGATGGGGGTTATGCTTGTTGATGTTGAGCAGGTCATTGATGATCAAATTATTCAAGGTTTGGATGCTGGAAACACGGTGATATGGATTATTCCTGAACTATAGCTCGCAGGACCAAGTTGACTTTCAACGAGAAAACCTCTATTTTTCAGTTAGTTTGACCAACTTTACCTCCTTTTTGTAGATTCCAAGAGAGGTTATAACACGACATTTGCAGTTTATCCAATACGAGACTCATCCAAACTGAAAGGCGGGAATGTAAGCTTTGTTCCTGCCTTTTGTTTTGGTAGGACCGCCGTTCGATGGGACTAGGAAAGAAAATAAGCCACGATCTTAAAGCAGTCATGAAATCCGGGGACAAGACTCCACTGGAGACGCTAAGGACGCTCCGGGCGGTCTTGAGACTCGGAAGGAGATTGAAAAGCGCGGTGGCGAGCAACCTATGTTGACAGAAGATGAAATCGCTGTTCTAATGACGGCTGCAAAAAAGGCAAAAGAGTCGATGGAACTTTTTGAGATAGGGAGGAAGGGCTGAGCTCGTAGAGCAAGAGTGGAGAGGGTTGGCAATCATACAGGAGTACCTCCCCAAGCAAATGTCACTAGAAGATGTCGTAAGAGTGATTGACGATGTGATAACCGAAACTAGTGCAGGCTCTCCATCAGATTTTGGCAAAGTGATGCCTTTGGTGATGAAACGGGTTATGGCCAGGCGGACGGTAGACTTGTCCAAGAACTTGTGAAGAAACGATTAGCCTCAACTTCGTAATCTGCTTTGTGAGACGACAGCCATCATCTCTAGGCTTGGATTCTCAGCATATTTTTGGAAACCTAAGAGATGTCATCGTCATACATCTAATCCTCCTTATGCTCAGATGCGGGGCGCGGTAGATCAATATGACTCTCTGCTTTCCAAACCACAATAATCTCTTGCCCTGCTCGTTTGACCTGTGAAAAATATGATGTCGTTCGATCAGTGTTCATCGAAGCTAGAATTTGACAAAGTGCGTGAGCGCCTCTTACGTTACACGTCGTCTGATCCCGGCCGGGAAGTAATCCAGGCGATATCATTTTCTACATCCTTGAGTGAGATCCAAAACGAACTCTCGCGTGTCAGTGAATTTAAGCAGATGGTGGAGCAGGAAGGCGAAATTCCACTCGAGGGGATTCATCAGGTCAAGAAGGCAATTCAGAAAGCCTCGGTGGAAGGTACAATATTGCGTCCGAAAGATCTTGTCCAAATAGCATCAACGCTTGCAGCGGCAAGAACCCTAAAGGGATTCATAGCAAAGAGAAAAGGACGTTTCCCGTTGATTTGGAAGGTGGCTGAGACGTTATACTCAGACAAGGTTGTGGAATTCAACATTGGACAGGCAATTGATGAGTCGGGTGCCGTCCGTGCAAATGCATCGAAAGAATTACGGTCAATCAGGAAGGCCATCGCCGACAAGTACGATCATCTCAAGCGAAGGTTGGAGAGTATACTAAAGCAGGTTTCGGAGTTTGGAATCAGTCAGGAAGAGATTATCACCACACGCGAGGGGCGCATGGTGATCCCGGTAAAAGCTGAACACAAGAGCAAGGTACATGGTCTCATCCACAGTGCATCGTCAAGTGGCGCGACGGTTTTTATTGAGCCGACGGAAACGCTTGAAGGCAACAACGAAATTCGCAGCCTCCAGTTCCAGGAACAGCGTGAGGTCGAGAAGATCTTGAGAGCGTTGACAATCCAGGTGAACGAAATCCGAGAGCCACTTCTAGCTAACATGGACGTTCTTGCTCGACTTGATGCCCTTCATGCAAAGGCAAAGTATTCGATAGAGATACTGGGTGTCCAACCCCTTGTCAATAATACTGGAGAGATAAGGCTTATTCAGGCAAGACATCCCGTGCTCATGCTTAACCACGGTTATGCTGAAACAGTGCCTCTGGACCTTGACCTGGGCGATTCTTACAGCACGTTGGTCATTAGCGGGCCCAATGCAGGGGGTAAGACGGTAGCGATGAAGTGCGTTGGTTTGTTAGTTTTGATGGTCCAGGCAGGTCTTCATATTCCTGCTTCAGATCGTACCACAGTACGAATATTCAAGAAGATGTTTGTCGACATTGGCGATGAGCAGTCAATTGAAAATGACCTTAGCACTTTTAGTTCTCATCTTGCGCATCTCAAGGAAATCGAAGAACAGGCAGACTCGGAAAGTCTGGTGCTTATTGATGAAATTGGCTCTGGGACTGATCCAGGAGAGGGTGGAGCGATTGCCGCGTCATTGCTTGAAGCACTGACAAGTCGAAAAGCATACTCGATTGCGACAACCCATCAGGGTTCGCTGAAGGTATTTGCTTACGAGACCGACGGAGTAGAAAACGGGGCAATGGAGTTCGATCAGTCGACTCTTACTCCTACGTACAGATTTCGAAGCGGGGTTCCCGGAAGTAGTTACGCTCTTGAAATGGCCGCCCGCCTTGGCATTTCTGATTGGATGATGAAACGTTCACGCGAGTTTCTTGGGCATCAACAAACAAAACTCGAGAATCTCATAATTGCGCTAGAATCATCAGTTCAACAGTCTCGGAAAGAGCTTGACTCATTGTTAGAGGAGAAATCCAAGCTTGACGAACTTGTGAGGCAGTATGAAGCCAAAGTCGCGTCTCAGGCGAAGGAACTGAAGGAAGTAAAGCGTGATGCAATTCTCGAGGCAAAGCGAATTGTCGAACGGGCAAACGCTGTCATTGAGCAAAGCGTCCGCGAAATTAAGGAGAAATCAGCAGATAGATCAACTGTCAAAGCGGCACATGAGGAAATCTCAAAGTTTAAGCAGGAGATCTTGTCGAAGGAAGAAGAAGTGGCTCCTGAACTGAGCAGCGAAAAACTGGATGTTGGCAAGGCAGTGAGGTTCTCGAATGGCGGGGAGGTTGGAGAAATCGAGAGTATCTCAGCAGATGAGGAAACTGCAGTCGTGGTTTTTGGCAGTGTTAGGATGAAAGTTGCAGCATCTGATTTAGTTGTCTCTCGCCGTCGAGAGACGACTTCGAGCCATCGATCTGAAATGACGAGCCTCGAGAAGCCCGAGTCAGCACTTCAGGACTTAGACCTGCGAGGAATGACGGGTGAAGAGGCTCTCCCACTCGTTGATAAGTTTTTGGATAATGCAATGTTGGCCGGTATACACAGGGTTGACATTATCCATGGGAAGGGGACAGGCGCGCTGCGGAAAAAGGTGGCTGATTTTCTTTCGCATCATCCGCGTGTAAAATCCTTCCGTCTTGGAGAATGGAATGAAGGGGGTACTGGAGCAACGGTTGTTGAACTCAGTGACGACTGATGGGTAAACGATCAATTAAGAAAGTCCTTGTCGCTAATCGGGGTGAAATCGCTCTCCGTGTGATACGCACGTGCAGAGAGATGGGCATTGAAACGGTTGCTGTGTATTCGGAGATCGACAGGAACATGCCACACGTTCTCAACGCTGATGAGGCATACCATATAGGCCCACCACCGTCTCGAGAAAGTTATCTGCTGATCGAGAAGATACTGGAGGTTGCAAAACGGGCAAAGGTTGATGCCGTCCACCCAGGTTACGGTTTTCTTGCCGAGAACGATGAGTTTGCTGAGCGCGTCAGCAAGGAGGGGCTAATATTTGTTGGCCCTTCAGCTGACTCAATCCGCGCAATGGGTGACAAGACGGAAGCACGAAGGCTCGTGTCGAACGCGAAGGTTCCAGTGGTCCCTGGTACTGAAGATTCTGTTGAATCCGCGCAAGAAGCAAGATCGTTCTGTAAGGAATACGGCTACCCTGTGCTGATAAAGGCTGTAGCTGGCGGAGGAGGCAAAGGGATGCGCATTGTCCATAAGCCGGAGGACTTGCCACAATTGTTCAGCGCGGCACAGTCAGAAGCTCGCTCAGCTTTCGGCGACTCACGTGTGTACGTTGAAAAGTATCTCGAGCGTCCCCGCCATGTTGAGTTTCAGATACTTGCGGATCAATACGGGAACACTGTGCACCTCGGTGAGCGAGAGTGCACGATACAGCGGCGTCATCAAAAAGTCGTAGAAGAAACACCGTCGATTATCCTGGATGATGCTATGCGCGCAAAGATGGGTATGACCGCAGTGTTGGCTGCCAAGGCTTGCAACTACCAGAATGCGGGTACGATCGAATTTCTGGTAGATAAGGACAAGAACTTCTACTTTCTTGAAATGAACACGCGTCTTCAGGTTGAACATCCCATCACTGAAATGCGAACCGGAATTGACCTTGTGGCGCAGCAATTGAGAGTTGCCATGGGTGAAGAGCTAGGTTTCAGGCAAGGAGATATCAGCTTCTATGGACATGCCATTGAATGCCGTATTTACGCTGAAGATGTGGAGAATGACTTTCTTCCATCGACTGGAATAATTACGCATTTGAAGCCAAGTCAAGGGCTCGGTGTTCGGGAGGACCGGGGTGTGGAACAAGGGGGCGAGATATCAGTGTACTACGATCCCATGATCTCAAAATTGGTTGTGTGGGGCGGGACTCGATCAGAGGCGATAGAGCGAATGAAGCGCGCTCTGCGTGAATATGAAATACTAGGCGTAAGGACAAACATTCCTCTAAATCTTTTTGTACTTCAGCACCCTAAGTTTGTTTCTGGTGATTTCGATACTCATTTCCTTGCAAACTACTATAGGCCTGAGTTGCTAGAGAAGACGACAGCCGTTGGTCGGACAGCTGCTGCCGTTGTGTGTGCTCTTCTCCATGATCGTGCTTTGTCGAGGGGATCCCTTCAGCAAATGAGCGAGACCATGCCTAATTCTCGTAACGAAGTTCATTCGATGTTCCCGTCGCAAAATCATGTCTTGATCAGCAAATGGAAGCAACAACGAATCAACAACATGAGGTCCTAGGGTGAGCGAGTACACAGTTAACTTCGCTGACGGTCAACACATAGTCTCATTTGAGCAAGATGGAAGCCTCAGCATCGATGACCAGGTAGTGCCTATCGAAATCCAACAAACTAATGAACATACTTTTTCCGTTCTGGTTAACGGTATATCTGTAAAGGTCATTGCGCATAAGTCGCAAGATGCGTATCAAGTTTTGGTGGACTCTGTCCAGCAAGAGGTTGTCGTAGAATCTGAGCGCGAGAGGCTGCTCAAAGCTTATGCGACGAAAGGGAAAGCCGCGCGACACCGATATGAAGTCCATGCCCCTATGCCTGCTTTGGTCGTAAAGGTGGAGGTGGAAGTGGGCGAAGAAGTAAAAGTTGGTCAAGGACTCTTGATTCTTGAAGCAATGAAAATGGAAAATGAAATAAAGTCTCATCAAGGAGGCAAAGTAAAAAAGATCCTAGTTGCTGAAGGCAAAACGGTTGAGAAAGGCGAGCTTCTAATGTCGCTTGAATAATGAATTTGACAATCTCACGTAGAAAAATGTTTCTGGCACATATGCAGATAATGAATGTCACTGACGATGAAGCAAACTAAGACATTGGATAAACCGAAAGTGGATGTGTAACTAGCCATCCAGCACGGTTTGACAGAAGTAAGAATATGGGATGATCCTCGAAATCCTAGGTCGTGTTCCCACCTATACTGAACTGGGAATTTATAGTGTTATGTGGAGCGAGCATCGAGTTGATGCTTTCGGAATCGCAGGAGAGAATGCTTGTAGTTGTGCAGAAAGGACATGAGGCTGAGATTAGAGCCGTTTTCCCAAAGTGGGATCTCCGTGCTGAGATTATTGGCGAGGTGACATCAAGCGACCTCTCGTTGTCTCGTACGGCAATGATATCGTGGCTGATGTGCTGGCCACGTCGCTGGTGCTCGGGTATGATGCTCCCGTTTAGATCCGCAAAGCTACTGAACCCAAACACTACAATGATGTACTACTCAGGTTGTTAGCATCACCCAATGTTGCAAGCATCGTTGGGTGTACGAGCAGCATGACCAGATGGTTCGGACAAATAACCTAGTATTAGTAAAGCTGATGGGGGTATAGTTCTTCTGAAGGACTCTGTTAAGGCTTTATCGATCAAAAGTGACTGTAATAGTCGGCTGTAAGGGGAATTGGGGAGGCATGCCGTTTTCTGAAGGAGAAAGCTCTTACAATGAAGGACCTTTGAATGCCGTCTATCCGACACCCATAATCGGAATGTTGGGTTTGATCAAAGACCTTGAAAAGACCACCACGGCTGTTTTTAAGGATGACGGAGATGCTATTATTCTCTTGGGTAAAACTCTCGGCCATATTGGGGGCTCTGAATATCTGGCTACCATTCACGGCACTGTGTCAGGGGATGCTCCAGATCTAGACTTGATAGCTCGTTCTTCACTTGATAAACGAGGGGCTCATTTAAGTCGGCCCATGACTGCTCTGAGGGTGGATTGGCACTCGCAGTTGCCGAGAGTTGTGTATAATGGATCCCGAGTGCCCGAGAGGCGTTGAGATTATCGCCTAACAACAATGGTACAAGATGGGATTTCACGTTGTTTGTGGAAGATCAATCAAGGATCAGTGACGGCTGCGGAATCCTTCCTGGAATCAGCGCTTGCTATGGTCACAGTACTCAACGTAGACGCCAGCGTTATTGGGCATGTGGGGGAGAGCAACCTGAAGGTTGGACACTTGATTGACCTTGGGTGCGATAGTCTGAGTAGGAAGTATTTTTGAAGTACTAAAGAACAACATGGAGGAATTGAATATGTAAGTTTACATAATATATATTATTTGGTTTCTTCAGCTGACTACCTAATTCCTGCCCTCTTGTCTGCCCGCTTTCGTTTTTCATTCAGAATGACCCCCAAGCCTCCGACGGTAATAACTGCGACTGCGAGGAGGAATAGGCGTTGCGGCTGACTTGGAAAACGTAGATCCTGCTGGGTTACAGTCCTTGGAGCAGTCGACACTGTATCTATTATAATTTCCTTGATGGAATCCTCCCCCTGAGCATGCATAGAACTCGACGACGATAGGCCCAAACTCAGGACAACAAAAAGGATTTTCATTAACCTCACAATAGTCTTATATGTCAAAGTAGGCGAACCCTATCATTAGGATCAAGTAAAGAACTAGAGCCGCACCCACCACCGT
>JAPUKJ010000324.1 GCA_027295705.1 Ignavibacteria bacterium
CTTATAATAGGCAGCGAGCTGCTCCTTCGTGGGAAGAGGAGAAACACTTACCAGGCCGCAATCTAGGCAGCGTACAATATCAAATCCGTATTTCTTGGATATCAAATGATGTGAACTGCCACTGCACAACAAGCATGTTTCACTTATAGGCCACAAGTTGTTCAATTGCTGCTTCCATTGCCTCCCACGTGTATTTTTGCTTTTCCTTCTGGACGTTGGCAATAAACGCGGCTTCTTTTTTTTCAGCGAAGAACCGGAGTATGCCATCTGCTAGAGCATCGGGATCGTTTGGCGGTACAAGGAAACCAGTTATGTTATCCCGCACAACTTCACCTAATCCTCCCACGTCAGTGGCTATGACAGGCTTGTCAAAGTTATAGGCAATCTGAGCTATTCCACTTTGAGTTGCGGAGATGTAAGGCAATACAACGACATCTGCAGCTGAGAAATAGATTCCTACCTTCTCGTTGGGTACATAGTCAGCGTTGATTGTTACATGCCTGTCCAGCCCGAGCCCACGAATCTGCTTTCTATACTTTTCCTCGTGATCATAGAATTCACCAACCACCAGTGTGTGGATATCGAGCGTGCGGATGAATTTCGATGCTGCATCAAGGAGAACGTGCAACCCTTTATAAGCACGGATGTAACCAAAGAACAGCACGACTCCTGCGGCCCGTAGGCCGAGGATTGATCGAGCTTCTTGTTTGTCAATTGCCCTGCCAAACATGTTATAAACAGGATGGGGAACCTTTTTGTAACGAGCCTTCGGCCTAATGGCTTTGAGGTCTTTCTCAACTGTGTCCGATTGCACGATGAAATAGTCTGCATGCCTGAAGAGATACTTCGTGAAGGTGACATCACCAGGTCTTCTCTCGTGTGGGATCACGTTGTCGCAGATCAGGAGCACCCTAGTTTTGGTCTTGCGTTTTGCCATCTTTGCGATTGTACCGAAACACAATCCGAAAAAAGGGAGCCAGTATTTGAATATTAGTAAGTCTGGTTTGCGTTTTCGGATGTCGTTTGCCACAAGAATCCAATTAAATGGATTGATCGAATCGAGAAGTTGTGGTGCTGGCGTTGTGTGATCTGGTTCCCCGCTCTCCTGCTGAGTCTTGCCAGGGAATAGGAGACGCGGGTATTGGCGCTTGAAGGTGATTGTTTCAACTGTGTGATGCTTACTTAACTGGTTTGCAAGCAAAGCATTGTAATGTGCAATACCTCCGCGCAGCGGGTAGGCTGTTCCAATAATCACAATCTTCATGAAGCAGTTGTTTTTGCCAGACACAGGAGAGACAGACCAAAGGGAAGAGAGGCTCTTGGCACGATAAATCTTTCAAGCATGAAGGCCCTTTTCAGTATGGTGTTGAGAAATCGGCCAGGAATTTCCAAATCGTCTACCTTGTGAGGCTGGAGTACGCGTTTTACTACTGCAATAGGAAAAAGGACTGTGTTAAAAAAAGTCATGTGTTGTATTGTGAAACCGGCGGATCTAACAACCTTCTTCAGTTGTGTTTTTGTGTAACGCCTCTTGTGATGAAGAATGACGTCATGTTGGCTCCATAAGAAAGGAAATGCTGGCACTGCAACAAGGATACTTCCTCCGCTTTTGAGGAGGTCGTGGGCCTGCCGAAAGAGACTCAGGTCGTCCTTGACATGTTCCACAACATCAAGCATTGTTATGATGTCGAATTTATCTTTGCTGGGGTAGGATTCCAGGCTGCCAACGAACAAGTTTGACAAACCTCGCTGCCGGCAGAAGTCAATAGCATCTTTTGAGGAATCGATTCCATACGCGTTGAATCGTTGTGCGAGTACTTCTAGGATTGCGCCGGTGCCACAGCCAACGTCAAGAATCTTAGTCTCTTTTGAGGTACGCAAATGGTAGTCGAGATAATCTAGGAGGATTTTTTGTCGTGCAATAAACCACCAGTGTTCCTTCTCGATTTTGTAGAAATGGGGGTAAAGATACGCCTCCATTCACCTAGAAACCTATCTTATCTCTGATAATATACAGCGGTCGTCTTTTCACCTCCTCATAGATGCGACTAATGTATTCTCCAATGACACCCAATGTCAGTAGAATCATACCGCCCACAAACAAGACGGACAGTATGGTTGAAGCCCAACCGAGGATTGCTTTATCGGTGAACAGTTTTGCATAAAGAACAAACAGACCTCCAGCAAAAGACAGAAAAGCGACGAGTAGCCCAAGAAGAATTGCTAGGCGAAGTGGAACGTTTGAAAATGAAAATATACCATCGAGTGCCAGATGAATCAAACGAGGCAGGCCCATTTGCGGTGAGCC
The DNA here is from genome assembly GCA_027295705.1 of Ignavibacteria bacterium. Taxonomy (GTDB): domain Bacteria; phylum Bacteroidota; class Ignavibacteria; order UBA10030; family UBA6906; genus JAPUKJ01. The sequence goes on from JAPUKJ010000324.1 coordinate 2,309, forward strand.
TGCAAATCTGGCCTCTCTATGGTAATTTATTCCTATTTGTCTAAATCCGCTCCAGGCACGCATTCCACTGATATATCGGTTACGTTCCGGCATGTTACGGAGTACTGCGACTACGCTCTTGTCGAGAAGAGAGAAGTTCCCAGCATCCATTGGGATCTCAACTGACGATAGCGAGTGGATGATACGGTAGAATGCTCTAAAAGCTAAGCGCTTCAAACGACTTTCCTTGCGGCTCTTTTTCACCGTGTACACAACATGATATCCGTCTTTCCAATGTGCCACCATCTGAGGCAGAAGTTCAGGTGGATCCTGCAGATCTCCGTCCATGAGGATGACCGCATCGCCTTCGGCCATGTCAAGGCCAGCTGAAATCGCCACCTGGTGACCGAAGTTTCGCGAGAAGCGAAGGATCTTGAAACGGGGGTCTTTATCATGGATTTCTTTCATCAGAGCGAAGGATCTATCATCACTTCCGTCATCAACGAGGATCACTTCGTAAGGGTCGTGAAGCGATGCGGTTACGTTCAGCAACCTGTGGTGCAACTCAGGAAGGGTTTGCTCTTCATTGTAGATTGGTATGACAATTGAATACAAAGCCATTGTTTCACACCGAAGATTTCAATTGTGCTCTCCTAGAGCGTGTTATCGAGACCAAAGTGCCAGATGCGCACAGGGCAAGTGCCCCAAGAGTTATCAGGACTCCGCGTGTGTATGAGAGGGGCTCAAATCGAACTTCAATAGTGTGTGTCCCTTTTGGTACAAACAAACTGCGCAAGTTGTAATCCGTTCTGTATATCTCTGTTTCTGTTCCGTCAAGATAGGCTTTCCAACCAGGATAGAAGATCTCACTCAGTACAAGTAGACCGTCATGAGTTGTTCTCGCGTTCAGGACGATGTTGTTATTCTCATACTTGATGATGTTGGCGCTCCATTCAGGCTTAGTCGAAGGAGGTTCCAATGTGAATCCTGGTTCCTTTTCAAGTACAGCTGTTGTGCTGTGGTCGAAGCCTGAACTCTTTAGGTATGCAAGAAGTTCATCGTCACTGTGCACCACGTCAATCTCATAAAGAAAAAACGCCCGAGGGAAGTAGGTGCTCCGCTGAACGAGGGTCAGGCTTCTCGATCTTTCGTCCGTTACAGTTTTGTATTTCGTATTAAGAAGATCAAGAGCTTCCTCGCTAGATGCAAGCGGGGCATAAACACGTTGGAGTGCTAGGGGAGTATAACCCTCCATCATGAAAATCCGGTCGATCATTCCCTGATTTCTATCCATAATCATACCTTGCGGGTTTCTCGTCTTTACTCGAAAGAACTCCACTGTTGTTTCCCGCTTCAAGGACTGGACAATTTGATCCGACCTTCTGAAGTAATCAGATGGGCTCAGCTTTGCATTGTTTTGTTCAGCACCAAACACAGACATGTCCACGAATATAATAGCAATAAGTGCAACGCCGATCCACCTTGTCCATGCAGTCGGTTTGAAGAGCGCATACACGACTACACCTGATATCAAGAATATGACCAGAGCTATATGAGAGTCTTTTCTTACGACAGCTAGCAATTGCTCGTTCTTCATGAAAGGAAATAAACCATCTAATGCCCCCGATACAATAAGTGCCCAAACGGCAGTTCCGGCACCAATTATTGTCAGGAGTGATTTTCTCATTCTACTCTTGTCTCTGTTTGTCAGTTCTTCGTACAAGAGATGTTGGATTGAAAATCCAGAGAGGAGGGCAGCTGCCAAACTCAGGAAGATTCCAATGCGGGCCGGGTTTCTAAACTTTGAGAAGCCAGGCACAAAATCGAAGAACATTTTATGAAGAACAAAATCGTTTCCAAGCGCGAAAAGAACCGCAAATATCCCAAGACCCCAGAGAAACGCGACATACTTGTTTCTTTTGATCAGGACGGCGGATAGAACCATGAGGATCAACGGCAGGGTGCCGAGGTAGATGCATGTTTCCCAATAGTACCAGTAGGTTCCCGGACCATGGTAATGATAACCATCCGCGCCAGCTGTGCCGAAGATCTTTGGGAAGATAAGGGTAGTCAATTGAGACCACGCAAGTGATCCCTCGGTGGCTTTTTCATATGTAATCTCGGCTCGCTGAGAGAGATCCGACAGTTCAAGGGTCGGCAGCAATTGTATCATTGCGACAGCCACAGATATCGCTACGATGGAAGCAGCTCTAGTTCCAATCAGAATAGCAGAACGCGAGAGCAGTGCTTTGCCCGTATGCGTGGTGAGCAGCTCAAAGAGAAAGAACACAAATATGAGAAAATACAAGAACAATGAAAGTTGTGGATGCCCGGCTAAGACCGAATGGCCGAGGACGAGTGCGGCAAGGAACACCCATCTCCACTGTTCCTTTTTAAGTGCTTTCCTGAAAAGCAGGAGGACAAGGGGGTACCAAGCCACTAACGTGATGATTTGTTGGTGGATTGCATGAGTGATCATGAAACCAGACAACATATACGCAACACCGGAAAACAACGACGGGATACGTCGAATACCAAGAGATTTTGCCAGATAAAACATACCGGCGCCAGCGAGAACGTAATGCAGGATAATGACCAGTTCTAGCCAGTAAAAGTTCAGCAAGCCATCCTTAACAAAGAGAACCAGTATAGTACATGGAATGTAAAACACCGTCGTCTGAATGTCGGCGAGGAAAGGCATACCGTTGAACGTGTAAGGATTCCAGAGTGGCATTTGTCCCATTGCCATCGTTGTAGCAGCAAAATTCCTTACAGGGTAGTTGTAAAAAAGAAAATCCTCCCAAAGGTATGCATTGCCGAGCAATATCTCGCGAAAATAAACTCCCACAAGCAGCAAGATTGCTGCAAGGCATTGCCAATCCTTTGGCTCAGCCGCCGTCGCTGTGGGTTCACGAGATTTATCAATCTGACGAGACGTTTTATGTTTTCTTGATCTTGTCATTTATGGACTAATAGGTTACGCGGCGAGAAGCGTCTGGCAGGTTTGGAATACCCTTTCACTGTATATGTATTGCATGCAGTTGTTAGGACAGACTGGAGAGTAATAGCATGGGCAGTCGAACTCGGGTTCAAGAATCTTGCCAAGCCCGTATAATTCGAATTCGTCGCGATTGAAAATGTTGTTAAACAAGACGATCTTCTTGTTGAGGCCAAGAGCAATATGCATTGCCATCGTAACCGCAGTTACAATGAGCGTACATTGATCGACGAGACTGATGAACTGCATCAACGGAAAATGACCGAGATACAATCCACCGCTCTTCTGGGCCAACCGTCTATTCTTCTTGTCTTCATGCGCGCCACCCAGGAATAGTGGAAGATAACCAACCTTCCTGAGCTTCTTTGCA
>JAPUKJ010000325.1 GCA_027295705.1 Ignavibacteria bacterium
CCCTGTATTCCCTGGCGAATCTTCTTTTTAAACAACGCGAGGAAGTGGAACAAAAGCCAGAGAAGCGGAATAAATACACCGTTGTATAGATATTTCCAGAATCGCTGCATCGGTTTAGCTCCTTAGAAGTCGCCGAGCAGATTCAATAACGTGGGATGTGGGTATATCGTTCATGCATTTGAAGTGTCCCTTTGGACATGCGGGCAGTCCAATGTGAGTACAGGGTCGGCAGGAGAGGCCAGTATTTTCAACCACACTACTCTCGGTTCCGTAGGGAAAGAAGCCGAACTCTCGAACTGTAGGCCCGAAGATGGCGACAACTTTGCGTTTTCTGGCGGCCGCGATATGCATAAGTCCAGAATCATTGGTCACGATAATGATACAGCGGTCCATTATTGCTGCTGTGTCGCTTAAGGAAATTTTTCCGGCAACATTAACGACGAGGGTCTGCGGTGTGGCCTTGTGAATCAGCTGTTCAATTTCATTACATCTTGCTTCTTCGTCCTTAGAGCCCAGCAGAACAATTGACGCGTCATTCTCGCTCGCGAGTGTTACTGCAGTTTCTGCGAAGCGATCTTTCAGCCATGTTTTGTTCTGATGTTTTGCCGATGGACATATCGCGATGAGAAGCTTCTCCGTCGAAACTCCCGCCTCAACAAGAAACTTTAGAATCCTTTCCTCTGTATGTTCCGGAATGAATATTTCAAGACCTTTACCGTCGTTGACGATTCCAAATTTCTTTATGGTTTCGAGATATCGATCGGCAACACTCGGTGCGTTGTCGAACCGCGAATAGAGGTTCAATTTAGTCTTTACAAGAAGAAAGCGGGTGATTTTTCTTTTGTTAATTCGGACGAACCGTTTTGCGCCAAAACAAAGGTAGCGACTGCGAAGACTGTCGTGGATATCAACGATGAGGTCGTAGTCCGTAGATTTAATGCGCTTCCGAAGTTGGGTGAGCTCGGCGAACGTACCACCTGTGGGGAATTGTATCACACGCGAGACATACGGATTGTGACGGACGAGATCTGCAAACTCGGCTTTCACAAGGTAATCAATCTGGCAGTGCGGAAAACGTCGGCGTAAAACCCGCAATAGAAGTGAGGAAAGAACAATGTCGCCGACGGAACTAAAACGGATGACTAGTGTTCTGTTTATTGTATCCTGCATGTCGGCTGCTGCCTACATTCTCCGGCAGGCAGACACAATTGTACCAATTTTCCTCTGCAATTGCAACGAACCGTGTTGCATTTCAGGTTTGATTTTCAAAGCTAAACGAAGTACATTCATCGAAGAGATTCACCAATGGAGAAAGCATAAAGGGGGACTATGAATCGACCCGCGACAATTGGAGATCTTCGAAAAAAAGGTTACAAAGTTCAGACTGTCAAGGATGAACTCCGCGCCAACCTGATCCGAAAAATCAGCAACAAAGAAGAGCTGTTTCCGGGGATCATAGGTTTCGAGAAAACAGTTATCCCGGCAATTGTCAATGCAATCCTCGCGAAGCACCACATCATTCTGCTTGGCTTGAGGGGACAAGCAAAATCTCGCATTGTGCGCCAGCTTCCCAGTCTGCTTGACGAATACGTTCCCGTTGTCAAGGGGAGTGAGATCAACGACAACCCGTTCAATCCCGTGAGCAAGTACGCAGTGGACATGGTGAATCAATGCGGCGATGCGACTCCCATCGAGTGGCTGCACAGGGATCAGCGTTACGGAGAAAAACTTGCAACACCGGATGTAACCATTGCAGACCTCATCGGTGATATTGATCCGATTAAGGCAGCGTCGCAACGTCTACATTATGCACATGAGGGGGCGATTCACTTTGGAATTGTTCCGCGAACCAACCGGGGTATCTTCGCTATCAACGAGCTGCCGGATTTGCAGCCTCGCATCCAGGTCGGGTTGTTCAACATACTTGAAGAAAAGGATATTCAGATCCGCGGCTTCAATGTCCGCATTCCGATGGACATCATGGTCGTTTTCACTGCCAATCCTGAGGACTACACCAATCGCGGTAACATTATTACCCCACTGAAGGACCGAATTGATTCCCAGATCATGACGCACTATCCACGGTCATTGGAAGACGCAATCAAAATCACGGAGCAAGAGGCTCATGTTAGTAGAGACGGGCGAGAGATACGCATTCCGCGTTTCTTCAAAGAAATCGTTGAGCAGGTAGCATTCGAAGCACGCAAGAGTGAGTTTGTTGATCAAAAATCCGGTGTTAGTGCACGACTTACTATATCGGCAATGGAAAATCTTGTGAGCAACGCGGAGCGCCGCGCCATCCAGATTGGCGAAGAAGTAGTTGTGCCGCGCGTCTGTGACCTTCCGCATGTACTGCCTGGATTGACAGGAAAAATAGAACTGGTGTTTGAGGGTGAACAGGAAGGTGCCGTGAAAGTGAGCAAGGCCCTTGTTGGAAAAGCAGTGCGGGAGACCTTCAAGAGATACTTCCCCGATCCGTTACGTAAACGCCCGCGCAATGTGCAGGATCCGCAGGGTGGGCGACAAACTCAAGAAGACCCCGAGTACGGAAAAATTGTTCAATGGTTTGAGTCCGGCAGCAAGACAGAGATTTCTGATGACATGTCTCTTGCTGCATATACAAAAGAACTGGACAAGGTAAAAGGACTGCGCGAGACCACAAAACGCAACATGCCGGGTGTTGAAGAAAAGTACGAGCTTCCATCTGTGATGGAGTTTGTGTTGGATGCTCTGCATCAGAACTCGAAGATAGCAAAGGACGAAGCAGATCACGTTACCTCCTACAAAGACTTGGTTGGCAGCATCTTTGCGGGTCGCGATGGAGGATTTGAAGACGATTGAGTAAAGAAGTCCGTCGGGTAAGGTGTTAAAGTCTTTGCCTTGTAACTAGCGCTCATCGATATCATAATCGGATAACCATGCGTTTTGTATATTCGAAATGGAGACCTGACTCAGCAACAGATGAGCAGCGCCTTCAGCAGCTCGTGTCCCTCTTTAGCTACCTCGTCGTGCAAACGAGCGGTGATGTGCAGGAAGCGTTCGAATGGTTGAAGCAGCTTGCAGAAGAGTATGGTCTCTTCGACGGGAACATGACAATGGATGAGCTGATCGACAAGCTTAGGGAAATGGGGATCATTGAGGATCTCGACGATATGCCCGTTCTCACGACAAAAGGTATCCAACAGATACGACAGGATGCACTCAGGGAGATATTTACGTCTCTAAAGAAAAGCCCAACGGGTGCACACGAAACACCCTACACCGGCAGTGGAGTCGACAGGCTGAGTGAGACAAAGAAATTCACCTTTGGCGACCAACCTACGAACATCGATCTTACTGCCACGCTTACAAACGCGTTCCGCAGAGGCGGTATTGATGACTTCACACTAAAAGAAGAAGACCTTGAAGTCTACGAGACTGAACATCAGACAACATGCGCCACCGTGCTGATGATAGACATCAGCCATAGCATGATCTTGTATGGAGAGGACCGCATCACACCGGCGAAGCAGGTGGGATTGGCTCTGTCAGAGCTTATCATGACACAGTTTCCGAAAGACTATCTCGCACTCGTCGTCTTCGGCGATGACGCAAAGTTGGTGAGCCTCAACGAACTGCCGTTTCTTTCCGTCGGGCCGTACCATACGAACACAAGGGCGGGCCTGCAACTTGCGCGCAATTTACTAAGACGGAGAGCTAACGCCAACAAGCAGATTTTCATGGTTACCGATGGCAAACCCTCCGCTATCTTCGACTCAAATGGTAGGCTGTACAAGAATTCTTTTGGGCTTGATCCGAGAATTGTAAACAAAACATTGGATGAAGCCTTGGCATGCAGGCGTGAGAAGATCCCCATAACGACGTTCATGGTTGCCCGAGATCCCTATCTTATCAATTTTGTGGAGGAACTCACCAAGGCCAATCAGGGGCGGGCATACTACTCATCTCTTAACAAGCTTGGCGAGTACGTGTTCGTAGACTACATACGCAACAGAAGGAAGAAGTTCACAGCATAGGTTTTCACCGAAGCTCTATTGCCTCCACCAATACTCGCCCTTCCCTTCCTGCAGGAAACTCCACTCCCAAGAGAGCGGACAACGTTGGCGCAATATCTGCCGGACTCGCATCTGATGCGAATGTACCTCTTCGGATCCCTTTGCCGACGAAAATCATAGGCACATGTGCGTCGTAATCGTAAGGAGTGCCATGTGTCGTTCCTGTGGTGCTATAACCTTCGATGAAGTACGGCTTCAGGACGTAGAATATATCGCCCCCACGCAGCCGATGAAAGCTTCGTTTCATTCTCTCTTCAGTTGGAGAGCTAGGTACAAGTGTTATCATTTCTTGACGGGTAAACGCGGTGGCAACTTCGTGCATGTAGATAAGCGAATCGGCAAGAACTTTTGCAACGTCATCAATAGTCAGCTTCTTTGCTCGAACTGTTTGTCTGTTAAAATAAATGTTTCCGCTAATGATCCGGTCGATCCAGGATTCATCCTCCTTCAACTTGCCGAACGCTCCTCTCAGAATACTAGCACAATAGTCCAACAGAGTCTTCTGTGATAGCCGGCCCGCGTCTGTATTTTCGTTTTGCGCAAGAAGATACTCAGGGATCGGTGCAACACCATGGTCGCTGGTCAAGACGATGATACAGTTGGTCAAACCAACTTCCGTATCGATGAAGGCAAAAAGGTCAGAGAGGGTGCGGTCAGTGTGTACCGTCATGTCCAGCACTTCATGGCTATGAGGGCCAAAAAGGTGGCCCACGTAATCGTTGGATGAGAAGCCAACGTAAAGGAGGTCTGTGAATCCCCTTCGGCCGAGCTTCTCAGCCTTCATAGCTTCCTTTGCAAAAGTGGCAAGTATTTCATTGCCAAATGGGCTGCTGAGTAGAGCCCAATAATACGATGGCGAAATCCTTGATGTGTCATCTCCGGTTATTGTGTGCGGGAATGTTCTGCCGAGTCCTTCATACGGAGCGTCGTCTTTGTCCATAGAGGCGTACGCAGTTTCTGGCAGAGCCCTCTTCCATTGCCTGCCGAAGTAAGAGTTGATAAGTCCAGACGCGTTGAATGAACTCACCCAGCCGGGAAGAACGTCCATATAGAAGGTGGAGGTCACAAACAGCGAATCGGACATCCAGAATACCCCGTTAGCCAACTTGCCCCCCATCAGAACCGCCGTCCGGTCCTTATTGGAGATCGAAATAACCTTGGAATGGAAGCTCGAATGCATCCGCAGCTCGTCTCCAAATGTGGAACCAATAAGCTTGGCAGGAGACATGCTTGCGGAAACGCGACCGATTCCGTTTACAGTCCTGTCGTCCACGCAATAAATATCCTCTTTCGTACGAATGTTGTACCAATTGTTGGCAAAGATGCCGTTTTGGTTGCCATAGGAACCAGTACTTATGACTGCATGTCAGGGGCCCGTCAAATTCAACGCGTGCTTATATGTTGAGTTTGTAAAATTA